>NZ_JBHTML010000021.1:0-33831 GCF_042679445.1 Arthrobacter sp. GCM10027362 | reverse complement strand
GGCCAGGCCGGTGTCGCCGTCGTGCTCCAGCTGCGCCACTGCCGCCACGGCCCGGGCCGCAGCCAGCCTGGCCGGACCCAGGGGGAGCCACAGCCCGGGTGCCATGACCACGGCCCAGCCCGTAACCGAGCCGATGGCCGAGGCCGCCATGACGGCGGCAATATCCGCGGGCAGCTGCCCGAACCCTGCGCCGGCGGCCGCCGCAAAGATCAGGATCACAGGCCCGGGCCCCACGATACGCAACGCCATCAGGACCAGTGCCGACAAGCCGGCCGCGACGGCGAGTACGGCAATCTGCAGCCAGGCCGGTGCTCCGGCAACGCCCAGCGCGGCGCCTGCGCCCATGCTGACCGCCAGCGCGGCGCCCACGAAGGCAGCCCTGCGGGCCAGCAGGGGATAGGGCTCGTACCGGCAGAAGGCGGAGTTCAGCGCCCCCAGGGCGGCGATGCCCGCAATGTCCCCATGGCCCAGCAGTCCGCCCGCTACCAGGACCAGGGTTACCGCGACGGCTACCTTGACCGCCGGGGCAATGACGGCGTCGGCCTGTCGCACGGCCAGCACTTGGCGCCAGTGCCAGGCCTGCGGGGAAATGGAATGGGCGAAGGCGCCGAGCGAATGGCGCACGCGGCTATTGGGCCGGGAGGCGGATGCAGGCAACGTCACCCGGAAATATTACACAAGTAAAGTACCTGTAAAATACTGAATGGGGTTCAAGTCACGGGAAGGCAGGCAATGGCAGCGGAAGCCAGGGACGCAGACTTTATCGACCGGGCGCGGCAGGGCTGGCGGAAGGCTTGGCCTGGGCTGGACACCTCGGGGATGGAACTGATGGGACGCATCACGCGCATCTCGGCCCAGACGGTCCAGCTGCTGGACCAGGTGCTGGCTCCGGCCGGCGTGGCCCGGGCCGAATTCGATGTGTTGTGCGCCTTGGCACGCAGCGAGCGCCCGCTGCGCGCCAGCGAGGTGACCGCCGCCACGCTGTTCAGCAGCGCCGCTACCACCAAGCACGCCGCCCGGCTCGAGCAGGCCGGCCTGGTTCAGCGTCGGCGCCTGGAGCGGGATGGCCGCGTGGTCCTGCTGGAACTGACCGGCACCGGGCGGGCCTTGGTGGAAACCGAAATGCCGCGCTGCATGGAACTGGACCGGGCGCTGCTGGAGGGGATCGGCGAGGACGAGCTCGCCGCGCTGGCAGCCTTGCTGCGGCGGATTTCCCGGAACACGGAGGCGTATGCGGCCCGCTAGATGCGGCGCGGAGCCCGGCTACGACGCGAGGCGTTTACGGACGATCTCGCTGACGGCCTTGCCGTCGAAGCGGCCGGCAACCTTGGCGGTGACCGGCTTCATCACGGCCCCCATCTGCCGCATGGACGGCTCCACACCGCCGGCCTTCAGCGCGGCGATTGCCTCGTCGACAATGGCCTCCACCTCGGCTGCGGTCAGCGGCTGCGGCAGGTAGGCCTCGATGACCTCGGCTTCGGCGATCTCCGCGGCGGCACGGTCCGTCTGGCCCGCCTCCGCATAGATGCGGGCGGTGTCACGGCGCTTGGCGGCTTCCTTCTGCAGCAGCGCGGTGGTCTGGGCATCGTCGAGCTCGACCGGCGTCTTGCCGGACTTTTCGCGGGTCGCGATCTCGCCCAGGACATTGCGGACCGTGGTCAGCGCGGTCCGGTTGCCGGCCTTCATGTGGGCGACGACGTCCTCCTGCAGGCGCTGTTTCAGCGTGCTCATGGTGTTCCTCGTTTCGATCGCTGCTGTGCCAGGGAAAACACTAGTATCCGTGCTGCACCGCCCGGGAAGACAGGTCCCCGGGCCCTGCCCATCGGCCGCCGGCCGTGTTCGTCGGCGCAATCTGCCTGATCCTGGAGCTGGACACGGCGGACCGCACGGTCGCCGTCCGAAACCCCTGACGGCGGTTCATGCCCCGCGCGGGCGAAAACGGCCTCCGCATGGCGGAGGGCAAAAGAAGGCCCCGGAAATCCTTGGATTTCCGGGGCCTTTCCCTGTGCGCGGAGGGGGACTTGAACCCCCACCCTCAATAAGAGGACTAGCACCTCAAGCTAGCGCGTCTGCCATTCCGCCACCCGCGCAGGTGTCGATTTCGATTGGAGCGGCGAAGCGTTTCCCTCGAAAGCAGCGAGAAAAACTCTAACACGTTTTTGGCCAAGTGCTTAATCGGTCAGGCGTGCCGCCCGTCACGTCCGGGTCATTCCGGCCGGGCTCAGCAAAACCCGGGCATTCGGATGGAGTCCCGGGTGCCCGGGTGCCCGTGCCGGGCTCGAGGAGCAGGGGAAGGCGGCGAAAAGTGAGGCGGCCGGGGCCCGAGCTTGCGGGGGAAGGGGGAGCCGCCGAACGCTAGGCTGGGATCCTGACCCATCGCCAAGGAGAAGCCATGACTGTACCGTCCCCGGCCGAGGAAGTCGGCCGCATTTGCCAGGAACTGATCCGCTTCGATACCTCCAACTTCGGGGACAACGAGGGCCCTGGGGAGCGGGCGGCTGCCGAATATACGGCCGGGCTGCTGGCGGAGGTGGGCCTGGCGCCGGAGATTTTCGAATCCAGCCCGGGCCGCGCCTCGGTGGTGGCGCGGCTGGAGGGCGAGGATCCGTCCGCCGACGCGCTGGTGGTGCACGGGCATCTGGACGTGGTGCCGGCACAGAAGCCGGACTGGTCCGTGGATCCGTTCGCCGCAGAGGAGAAGGACGGGCTGATCTGGGGCCGCGGTGCCGTGGACATGAAGGACATGGACGCGATGATCCTGTCCGTGGTGCGCTGCATGGCCCGGAGCGGGACGAAGCCGAAGCGGGACCTGGTGGTCGCCTTCTTCGCGGACGAGGAAGCCGGCGGCAGGTACGGCGCCCAGTGGGCCGTGGACAACCGGCCGGAGCTTTTCGACGGCGCCACGGCGGCCATCTCCGAGGTCGGCGGTTTTTCCTCCACGGTCGGCGGCCGCCGGGCGTACTTCCTGCAGACGGCGGAAAAGGGCCTGGCTTGGCTGCGCCTGGTGGCCCAGGGGCGGGCCGGCCACGGCTCGCAGCTGAGCACCGACAATGCCGTGACCAACCTGGCCCGCGCCGTCACCCGGATCGGCGAGTATCGTTGGCCGATCGAGCTGACGGACACCACCCGCAGGTTCCTCGACGGCGTTACGGAACTCACCGGCGTCGTCTTTGATCCGGACAATCCGGAGATCCTGCTCAAGGAACTCGGTTCCGTGGCACGATTTGTCGGTGCCACGCTGCAGAATACCTCCAACCCCACCGTGCTCAGGGCCGGGTACAAGGACAATGTGATCCCGGGGCTGGCCGAGGCGCGCATCGACGCGCGACCGCTGCCGGGCCAGGACGCGCTGGTGCTGGCCAGGATCAAGGAGCTGGCGGGCGAGGGCATCGACGTCAGCTACGTCCATAACGACGTCGCGCTGGAGGCGCCGTTTGCCGGGAACCTGGTGGACGCGATGGTGGATTCGCTACGCGCCGAGGACCCGGACGCCGTCGTGCTGCCGTATACGCTCTCCGGCGGTACGGACAACAAGGCCCTGCACCGGCTGGGCATCACCGGCTACGGGTTCGCGCCGCTGCGGCTGCCGGAGGACCTGGACTTTACCGGCATGTTCCACGGAGTGGACGAGCGGGTGCCGGTGGAATCGCTGAAATTCGGTACCCGCGTGCTGCACAGGTTGCTGGCCACGTACTAGGGGAGCGGGGAAGGGATACCCATGGCGATCACTGTCGAGGAACTTCTCACCGACGCGCTGCTGGAGACCATCCGGGGCAGGGCCGCCGGCTACGACGCGGCGAACAGCTTCTGCCACGAGGACCTGGCGGATCTGAAAGCTGCCGGCTACCTGAAGATGTCCGTGCCCGAGGAGTGGGGCGGGCTCGGCTACCGCCTGCAGGATGTTTCCCGCGCACAGACCCGGCTGGCGTCGGCGGCCCCGGCTACGGCACTGGCGGTCAACATGCACTTGGTGTGGACCGGCGTGGCCCGGGTGCTGCAGGTCCGCGGGGACAGTTCCCTGGACTATGTGCTCCGCGAGGCGGGACAGGGCGAGATCTTCGGCTTCGGCGTCTCCGAGGCGGGCAACGACCAGGTGCTGTTCGACTCCCGGACCGTGGCCAAACCGCACGCGGGCGGCGGCTACAGCTTTACCGGCACCAAGGTGTTCACGAGCCTGTCTCCGGCGTGGACGCGGCTGGGCGTGTTCGGCCGGGACGATGGCGGCGACCAGCCGCAGCTGGTGTGGGCGTTCATCGACCGGAACGCTCCGGGCTACTCCATCAAGGACGACTGGGACACCCTGGGCATGCGCGCCAGCCAGTCCTGCACCACCGTGCTCGACGGCGTGGTAGCCGCCCCGGACCGGGTGTTCCGGAAGCTGCCGGTGGGGCCGAACCCGGACGTCCTGATCTTCGGGATCTTTGCCACCTTCGAGATCCTGCTCGCCTCGGTGTACGCGGGGATCGGGCAGCGGGCGCTGGAACTGGCGGTTGAGGCGGCCGAACGGCGGATGTCGCTGAAGACCGGCAGGAACTATGCGCAGGATCCGGACATCCGCCGGCGCGTGGCGGAGGCGGCCCTGGCGATGGACGGGTTGTACCCGCAGCTGGAGGTCATCGCCCGGGACGTGGACGACCTGGCGGACCATGGCCGGTTCTGGTTCGCCAAGCTCTCCGGCGTCAAGATCCGCGCCACCGAGACCGCCAAGCAGGTGGTGGAGCTGGCGGCGCGGGTCTGCGGCGGTTCCGGGTACTTCCGCGGCACGGAGCTGGAGCGGCTGTACCGGGACGTGCTGGCAGGGCTGTACCACCCGTCCGACGACGAGTCCGCCCACGCCACCATCGCCACCGCCTGGCTCGGTCCCCTGGCGGAGTGAAGCCGGGGCGGATGCCTCAGATGGTCGCCTCCACGCGCATGATCCGGCGCCTCAGCCAGTACTTGCGGCTGCCGCCCAGATAGAGCCTGGTACGCACCAGATCCCACTTCCCGTACTCCGCGTGCTCGACCAGCGCGCGCCGGGCTTCCTTGAGGGATTCGCCCTTGTTAACCGTCAGAATCAGGTATTCGTACTGGCGGGCATGGTCGCGTTCGCGTGCCGGTTCGTTGGCCAGAAATTGTTCCCTCATTGCCCTCCCATTCTCTTCACTTATTCTTCCCTCTACGGCTAACGTCTACTACATGAGTATTGATCCGCGTGTTGCTCTCCAGTCACTCACGACCGCCCTTGAGGAGCATCTGGCTGCTGCTGCCAGCCGGCGCGGTGACGACGATCCTAACGTCGAAGCGGCCTTCTCGGCCATTATGGAGGCTTTCGAAGCCTACGAAGACGCACTCTACGACACCTACGGCGAGGTCACGCCGCTGGTGATCTACGACGAGTCCGCCGAGGAGGACGAGGAGGAGTTCGACGACGCGGACGAGGTCGCGGATCCTTTCGACGACGATTTGGAGATCGAAGAAAAGTAGCCCGGGAGCATCCGCCGGATCAGGCCGGCGGCGCGGAGATATCGTTCAGCGCGGAGACGATTTCCGCCGGCATGCGCCGGGGCACCGCCTTCAGGATCTGTTCCAGCTGGGCGGGGGTGCGGGGACCGACGACGGCGGTGTCGATACCCGGCTGCTGCAGCGCCCAACTGAGCGCCAGGTCCAGAGGCTCGGCGTCGAGCCCGCGGGCGGCCGTGGCCAGGGCGTCCACGATCCGGGACGGACGCGGTTCCAGGTAGGGGGCCACATAGTCCGCGCGCGTCTCCGAGGCGCCGCGGGAGTCGGCCGGAATGCCGCCGCGGTACTTGCCGGTGAGCACGCCGCGCCCGAGGGGGGACCAGGCCATCATCCCGGTGCCGAGGGCAGCCGCGGCCGGGATCACTTCGCGCTCCGCGGTGCGGCGGACCAGGGAATATTCGGACTGGATGGCCACCAGCGGCACGCGGCTGAGGCAGGCGGCCCGGGCCAGTTGCCAGCCGGCATAGTTGGAGACGCCGACATACCGTGCACGGCCGGAGGAGACGGCGTATTCCAGGGCGGAGAGCGTTTCCTCCAGCGGCACCTCGGCGTCCCAGGTTTGCACCAGCCACAGGTCCAGGTAGTCGGTTCCCAGCCGGGCCAGGCTGGCATCGAGCGAGCGGAGCATGGCTCCGCGCGAGGCATCGATCTCGCGTTCGCCCTTGTTCAGGCCGATGCCCGCCTTGGACACGAGGGTGACTTCCTGCCGGGGAACCATTTCGCCCAGGAACGAGCCGACGATGGCCTCGCTGTTGCCGTCCGCATACAGGGCGGCGGTATCGATCAGCGAGCCGCCGGCGTCGAGGTACTTGCGCAGCATCAGGCCCGCGTTTTCCTCATTGGTCTCTTCGCCCCAGGCCATCGTCCCCAGGGACAGGCACGGGACCTTCAGCCCGCTGGTGCCTAAACGCTTGTGCTCCATAGCCCACAAGCCTAAGGCAGGCGGTGCGAACGCCGTAAACAGGAAGCTGCCCGGACCGGCAGCGCGGACACGGTGGCCTCCTGCGCTGTGTCCGGTGCGGACCCGCCGGGGCCGGTGCCCTATTGTCGAAGGTGTGAATTGGCTTGAAGCAGCGATCCTGGGCCTGGTCCAGGGACTGACAGAATTCCTTCCGATCTCCTCCAGCGCGCACCTGCGCATCGTCGGCGAGTTCCTGCCCGGCGCGGCCGACCCCGGGGCGGCGTTTACCGCCGTCACGCAGCTGGGCACCGAGACCGCCGTCGTCGTCTTTTTCTGGCGGGACATCGTCCGGATCGTCAAGGCCTGGTTCGGTTCGCTGACCGGAAAGATACCGCGCGAAGATCCCGACGCCCGGATGGGCTGGCTGGTGATTATCGGGTCGCTGCCCATCGGCATCCTCGGCCTGCTCTTCCAGGACGAGATTGAGGGCACCTTCCGCAGCCTGTGGCTGGTTGCCACCATGCTGATCGTTTTCGGCGTCTTCCTGGCCATCGCGGACACGATCGGCCGGCAGAAACGAAGGCTGGAGAACCTGACCTACAAGCACGGCATCCTGTACGGCTTCGCGCAGGCACTGGCGCTGATTCCGGGTGTTTCCCGTTCCGGCGGCACGATTACGGCCGGCCTGTTCATGGGCTACACCCGCGAGGCCGCCGCCCGGTACTCGTTCCTGCTGGCCATTCCCGCGGTGTTCGCCAGCGGGCTGTTCCAGCTGGTCAAGAGTTTCGGCGAGCCGGGACCGTACGGGCTGGGCGAGACGGCGCTGGCCACCGTGGTGGCTTTCGGCGTCGGGTTCGTCATTATCGGCTGGTTCCTGCGCTATGTCTCCACCCGCAGCTACCGGCTCTTCGTGTGGTACCGGATCGGCCTGGGCATGCTGTTGTATATACTTCTTGGCTTGGGCCTGATCAACGCCTAGGCAGGGAATTTATCCGGCTCGGCAGCGCTTATTCATCACGGCCCCGCAGATCCCGCACGGGCACGTAAACCGGAAGGAATGGAATTTTGCTTGGTTGGAACGCCCCGGTTGTGCCCGTCGTGCCCGGCGGATCGGATGACCTGTCCCTGTATGACACGTCTGCCGGCGCCCGGGTCCGGATTGAGCCGTCCGGGACCGGCTCGCTCTATGTCTGCGGTATCACCCCGTACGATGCGACCCATATGGGCCACGCCGCCACCTACGTCAGCTTCGACCTGCTGAACCGTTATTGGCGCGATGCCGGCCGACGGGTCCAGTATGTGCAGAATGTCACTGACATCGACGATCCGCTGCTGGAGCGGGCCAAAGCCACGGGCGTGGACTGGGAACAGCTGGCCAAGGACCAGACCGAACTGTTCCGCGCCGACATGGAGGCTCTGAACGTGCTGCCGCCGGACGAGTACGTCGGGGCGGTGGAATCGATTGCCTGGATTGTCCCCGCCGTCGAGCGGCTGATTGCCGACGGCGTGGCCTACCGGGTGCCGGGGACCGCGGGCGAGCCCGACGGCGATGTCTACTTCGACACGGTGGCCGCCGCCGGCAGCGGCTGGGAGGTGGGCCGGACCTCGCGGCTGACCGAGACCGAGATGGTTCCCCTGTTTGCCGAGCGCGGGGGAGACCCGGACCGCCCGGGCAAGCGGCACCGGCTGGATCCGCTGCTGTGGCGGGTGGCGCGCGACGGCGAACCGTACTGGCCGGGCGGCACGCTCGGAGACGGCCGGCCCGGCTGGCACATCGAGTGTTCGGTGATCGCCCGGAAGTTCCTGCCGGAGACCTTCGACGTGCAGGGCGGCGGATCCGACCTGAGCTTCCCGCACCACGAAATGAGCGCAGGACACGCCTACGCGCTGACCAAGACCCCGCTGGCCCGGCACTTCGTGCACGCCGGCATGGTCGGCCTCGACGGCGAGAAGATGAGCAAGTCCAAAGGCAACCTGGTGCTCGTTTCCAGGCTGCGCGAGGACGGGGTCGATCCGGCCGCCATCCGGACCGTGCTGCTGGGCCAGCACTACCGTTCCGACTGGTTCTGGACCGACCGGCTGCTTGACGCCGGCAAGGAGCGCCTGGCCGCCTGGCGGGCCGCCGCGCCGCTGGCTGCCGCCAAGGATGTGCCTGCCCTGGCCGAGGACATCCGGCGGGCCCTGTCCGATGATCTGAACGCGCCGGCCGCGCTGGCAGCCGTGGATGCGTTCGCGGCCGCCCAGCGCGCGGCCGCCGCTTCGCCGGAGCAGGGCACCGGGACCAAGGCCTTCGGCGAACTCCTCGACGCGCTGCTGGGCATCCGGCTCTAACCCCCGGGACAAAATCGGTCAGTAGATGTCCCCTCCTGGCAAGAACCGGCCAACAGATGTCCTCAGATGTCCTCGCCGCGGGAAAAGTGGCCGGTTTCATGCCATGGGCGCGGCGCGCCTCGAGTGTCCGGGATTGCGGGGGCGTCGGCCTGCCTGACCGGCTATGGCAGGCCCCTTCGGCCGATCAACGGCCGGTGGTGGCCGCTTTTTGCCCGGGAAGAGCACCTATTGACCCATTTTTCCCGTGAGTCAGCATCTGCCGGCCGGTTTTTGCCGGGGTGGAGGGGCTATTCCTTGCGGCGTTTTTTGAGGTAGCGCTCGAATTCGCGGGCGATGGATTCACCGGTGGCCTCGGGCAGCTCGGCAGTGTCCTTGGCCTCCTCCAGTTGGCGCACGTAGGCGGCGACCTCCGGATCCTCCGTGGCGAGCTCGTCGACGCCGCGTTCCCAGGCCTCCGCCTCTTCGGACAGGACCGAGGTTTCCAGCGGCACCCCCAAGATGTCTTCGATCCTGTGCAGCAGCGCCAGCTCTGCCTTGGGCGAGGGAGCCTGGCCCACATAGTGCGGAACTGCGGCCCACAGCGAGACCGTGGGAATGCCGGCCATCGAGGCGACCTCGGCGAGGACGCCGATGATGCCGGTGGGTCCCTCGTACTGGCTGGACTCGGCGTTCAGCGCCTGCCGGACGGCGTCGTCATCGCTGGTGGCGGTCACCGGGATGGGCCGGCTGTGCGGCACGTCGGCCAGCAGGGCGCCGACCAGCAGGATGCAGTTGACGTTCAGCTCCGTCGCATGGGCCAGCAGCTCGGCCGTGTAGGCGCGCCAACGGTAGGACGGTTCCACCCCATGGACGAAGATGACGTCGATGTCCGAGCCCGGGATGCTGCAGCGGGTCAGCTTCGTGGTCGGCCACTTGATATGGCGCTGGCCGGAAGCGGTGCGGCGGATAATAGGCCGGGTGAACTGGAAGTCGTAGTACAGGTCGGGATCAATGGTGGCGACCTTGGAGCCGTCCCAGAGCCGGTTGAGGTACTTGACCGCATCGGTGGCAGCCTCGCCGGCGTCGTTCCAGCCCTCGAAGGCGGCGATCATGACCGTGAGCCGCTGCTGTCCGGCCCCCGGTGCCGGCTTGGGGAACAGTCGCCGCAAGCCCTGCGTCTGATTGTTTTCCATCTCGCTCACCTTTTCACCCTAGTCCTCCTCCGGTGAGTTGTCAGTGAGCATGCCGCCTCTTCGCGCTAAGCATAGAACCGCCCGCGGGGCCGCGGGCCTGAACCGGAAACCGTAGACTTGAGGCATGCCATCTCCTGCCGCGCCCGGTTCGCCGGCGATCCCTTCCCGTGTCCAGGCAGTCTTCTGGGACCTGGACGGGACCTTGGTGGACACCGAGCCGTACTGGATCGCCGCGGAGTTGCAGCTCGTGGAGCGCTTCGATGGTTACTGGTCCGAGGAGCTGGGCCGCGGGCTCGTGGGCAATGCGCTGCCGGCCTCCGCCGCCGTGCTGCAGCAGGCCGGCGTCCGGCTGGAGATCCGGGAAATCATTGACGAGCTGATCGGTTCGGTGATCGAGCAGGTGCGCCACAGGATTCCCTGGCGGCCCGGGGCACGCGAACTGCTGGCCGAGCTGTGCGACGCCGGCATCCCCACCGCGCTGGTGACCATGTCCGAAAAGCTGCTGGCACAGGAAATCGTGGAGCGGCTGCCGGCCGGAAGTTTCGGCCACCTGGTGACCGGTGACATGGTGGCGAACGGCAAGCCGCACCCCGAGCCCTACCTGCGCGCCGTCGAACACCTTAGCGGTGTCCGTCCGGGGGTAGACAAGTCCAGGATCATTGCCTTGGAGGATTCGCTGCCCGGGGCCTCCTCGGCGCAGGCGGCGGGACTGGTCACGGTGGCCATCCCGCATGTGGTGCAGGTGCCGGATGACCCGGGCCGGCACCGCTGGGACAGCCTGGCCGGACGGGGCTTGGCGGACCTGGAGGCCCTGGTCACCGGCGAAGCCGCGCCGCAGGCCGAGGCCGCCGTGCCGCGGGGAACCGCATGAGCCGGCTGCAGCCGGGCGGCGGCACCGAAGAGGCCGGCCAGGGCAAACAGCGCAACGAAGGTATCCCGCTGGGCCGGGTCGGCGGCGTGCCGGTCATCCTGGCCTGGTCCTGGTTCGCGATCGCGGCCTTCATCGTGCTGGTGTTCTCCCCGCAGGTCCGGGCCATAATTCCGGGCATCGGCAGCCTGGCCTACCTGGTGGCCTTCAGCTACGCGGTGCTGCTGCTGCTTTCGGTGCTGGTCCACGAACTGGCCCATGCCCTCAGCGCCCGTGCCTTCGGCTGGCCTACCGCGCGGATTGTGCTCAATCTGTGGGGCGGGCACACGCAGTTCGAGAATTTCCAGGCCTCCGCGGGCCGGTCCCTGGTGGTGGCGCTGGCCGGCCCGGCAGCCAATTTCGCGCTGGCGGGCCTGGGCTGGGTCGTCCGGCCGCTGTTCGCCGGCGATCCCGTGGGCTGGCTGCTTACGGACAGCTTTGTGCTGGTGAACCTGGCCGTGGCCGTTTTCAATGTGCTTCCGGGCCTGCCGCTCGACGGCGGCCGGCTGGTGGAGTCAGCGGTGTGGAAGGCCACCGGCAGCCAGGAGAAGGGCACGGTGGCCGCCGGATGGGCCGGGCGGATCATCGTGATCCTGCTGATCTTCGGCTTCGCCGTGCTGCCCGCGCTGATGGGCCGCCGCCCCGACCTGGTATTCGTACTGATGATGGTGCTGGTCGGCGGTTTTCTCTGGAGCGGCGCGAGCGCCTCGATCGCCCAGGCCAGGCTGCGCCTGCGCCTGCCGGCGGTGACCGCCGGCGGACTCCAGGTCCGCGCCATTGGCCTGCCGGCCACGGCGAGCGTCGCCCAGGTGGCCGCCGCCCGGCAGGACAGTCCCGAAGCCGAAATCATCCTTACCGCGGCGACCGGCCAGCCGGAGGCGGTGGTGGACCTGCAGGCGCTGCACAGCGTCCCTGCCGCCGCGGCGGGGACCACCCCCGCGGCGGCCATCGCCCGGGCACTGGCACCGGGCGCCTACGTCCCGGAATGGGCCGCCGGGCAGGAGCTGATACAGTACCTGGCCCGGGTGGCCGGCAATGAATACGCCGTGATCGACCGGCAGAGCCGGGTGACCGGACTGCTGCTGCAGGATTCGGTGGTGCGGGCGCTCACCGGCAAGGTGCCCGGACGCCGCTGAAGCACGCCATATCACGGCGCGCATCATAGAATCAATGGGCCGCTCTGAAACCATCGGCCGTATCCATGACCGGGCGGGTCCTTCAGCGGCCGCGCCCGCACTTCGACCGGAAGCAGGACCAGCATGAGCCCCTCCACCATCCCGCACGGAGCCGACCAGCGCCGCGGACCGCTGCGTCCCGGGGAACGGGTGCAGCTGACGGACGAAAAGGGACGGATGAACACCATCACGCTCACGCCGGGCGGGGCGTTCCACACCCACCGCGGGTTCCTGCCGCACGATGACCTGATCGGCGCGTCCGAGGGCTGCGTGGTCACCAACACCATCGGCCACAAGTACCAGGTGCTGCGTCCGCTGCTCTCCGACTTCGTGCTCTCCATGCCCCGCGGGGCGGCAGTGGTGTACCCGAAGGATGCCGGCCAGATCGTGACCATGGCGGACATCTTTCCGGGGGCCCGCGTGGTCGAGGCCGGTGTCGGTTCCGGCGCCCTGAGCATCTCGCTGCTGCGCGCGGTGGGCGACGGCGGCTACCTGCATTCCTATGAGCGCCGCGAGGAGTTCGCCGACATCGCCCGCGGCAACGTTGAAACGTTCTTCGGCGGTCCGCACCCGGCCTGGTCCGTATCGATCGGGGATTTCCAGGACGAAGTGGTCAAGCAGGAGGAACCGGGCAGCGTGGACCGCGTGGTCCTGGACATGCTGGCGCCGTGGGAGTGCCTGGATGCCGTGGCCGCCGTACTGGCCCCCGGCGGGGTGTGGATCAGCTACGTGGCCACCGTGACCCAGCTCTCGCGCACCGCCGAGGCCATTCGCGCCGACGGCCGCTTCACCGAGCCCGAGGCCTGGGAGTCCATGGTCCGCGGCTGGCACGTGGAGGGCCTGGCCGTGCGCCCGGACCACCGGATGGTGGCACACACCGGCTTCCTGCTCAGCGCCCGCCGGCTGGCCCAGGGCGTAACGGGCCTGACGCCCAAACGCCGCCCGTCCAAGACCGAATTCGCCGCCGAGGACGTGCAGGCCTGGGCCGGGGACGATGAGGCCTGGAACGCCGAAGGGCTGGGGGAGCGGCCGATCTCCGACAAGAAGCTGCGCCGCGCCGCCAAGGACGCTGCCTCCACCGTGCAGCGCGGTGCCTTCAAGGACCTGCCCGAGGGCCAGCGGCCGGAATAGGGCCGGGGCGTCCGACGGCGCCGGACCGGCCCCGCCGAACAGTTACCTTTTCTTTATCTGCATCTTTTGGCGCGGCCGGCCCGCCGCTTTTGGCCCGTCCGGCCGCGGCGGGCCGGGCCGAAGGCCCCCCATTGCCGCCGGCCGCGCGGTCCGGAATTATGGCCGCCTCCGGAACGTTTCCATTGTCAAGTGGGTGAGACTTCGTAAGGTAGACGGATAGGGTCATTGGAAGGCACCCGTTTCAAGAGAGCAGGTCACGGTGATGAGTGAAAACCAGAACCCGATGCATGATCCGGCCCCGGGCGGCGCTCCGTCCGATGAGTTGACCGTGGCCCAGCGCCAGCTCAATGTCCTGCGGGACAAGATCCGGAACCTGGACAAGCAGTTGGCAGCCGCCACCGTGAACAACAGCCGGCTTGTCTCCATGCTCGAAACCGCGAAGAGCGAGATCGTCCGGCTCAAGGACGCCTTGGAGCGGGACGGCGAAACCCCGTTCAGCTTTGCCACCATCACCCAGGTCAATCCCGCCCAGCACGCCCGGACCGGCGTGAGCACCGCGGCGACCGTGCAGGAGAGCGTGGACATCATCCAGTCCGGCCGCAAGCTGCGCGTCGCGGTCAGCCCGCTGATCAATCTCAGCCAGCTCAGCCCCGGCCAGGAGGTCCTGCTCAACGAATCCCTGACCGTGGTGGCCGCGCTCGGCTTCGAACGGGCCGGCGAACTGGTGACCATCAAGGAACTGCTCGACACGGACCGGGCGCTGGTGATCGGCCGTGCGGACGAGGAACGGGTGGTCAAGCTGTCCGGCATGCTGCAGCGGGAGCGGCTGCGGGTGGGGGACGCCATCTCCATCGACGGCCGCAGCGGCTACGCGCTGGAGAAGATCCCGCGCAGCGAGGTGGAAAACCTCATCCTCGAGGAAGTGCCGGACATTTCCTACCAGGACATCGGCGGCCTCGGCCCGCAGATCGACGAGATCCGCGACGCCGTCGAACTGCCGTTCCTGCATCCGGACCTGTACCGCGAGCACGGGCTGAAGGCGCCCAAGGGCATCCTGCTGTACGGCCCTCCCGGCTGCGGCAAGACGCTGATCGCCAAGGCAGTGGCCAACGCCCTGGCCGCGCGCGCCGTCGAACGCAGCGGCACCAAGGAAGCGCGCAGCTACTTCCTGAACATCAAGGGCCCGGAGCTGTTGGACAAGTACGTCGGCGAAACCGAGCGGCATATCCGCCTGATCTTCGCCCGTGCCCGGGAGAAGGCCTCCGACGGCAGCCCGGTGGTGGTGTTCTTCGACGAGATGGATTCGCTCTTCCGCACCCGCGGCACCGGCGTGTCCTCCGACGTCGAAACCACCATCGTGCCGCAGCTGCTCAGCGAGATCGACGGCGTGGAGAAGCTGGAGAACGTCATCGTTATCGGCGCCTCCAACCGCGAGGACATGATCGATCCGGCCATCCTGCGGCCGGGCCGGCTGGACGTGAAGATCAAGATCCAGCGCCCGGACGCCGAGGCGGCCGCGGACATCTTCGCCAAGTACATCACCACGGACCTGCCGATCCATCCGGACGACCTGGCCGAGCATGGCAACGACCGGAAGGCGACGGTGGAGGCGCTGATCCAGCGGACGGTGGAGGCCATGTACTCGACCGACAAGTCCAACGAGTACCTGGAAGTCACCTACGCCAGCGGCGACACGGAAATGCTGTACTTCAAGGACTTCAATTCCGGGGCCGTGATCCAGAACGTGGTGGACCGGGCGAAGAAGAACGCGATCAAGGACCTGCTGACCAGCGGCCAGAAGGGCCTGCGGATAGAGCATCTGCTGCGCGGGGTGGTGGACGAGTTCCGTGAGCACGAGGACATGCCCAACACCACGAATCCGGACGACTGGGCACGCATCTCCGGCAAGAAGGGCGAACGGATCACCTACATCCGCACCATCATCCAGGGCAAGGCGGGCCAGGAGGCCGGAAAGTCCATCGAAACCATGCCGAACACGGGGCAGTATCTGTGAGCGTCAACCGCGTGATGGGAACCGAAACGGAGTATGGCATCCATGCTCCGGGAGATCCGCTGGCCAATTCCACCGTGCTTTCCTCCCAAATCATCAACGCCTATGCCGCGACGGTCCGCAGCGGGCTCGGCAACCTGGCCGGGACCCGCTGGGACTATACGGACGAGGAGCCGCTGCACGATGCACGCGGCTGGGAGGTCTCGCGGGAGGACGCCGATCCGTCCCAGCTGACGGATATGCCGCCGGTGCTGGATGCGGAGCAGATTGCCCTCGCCGGCGGACGCCGGCCGACCGGCAACGACTTCTATGCCGAGGAGTCCTCCGGCGGGGTGCTGATGAACATGGTGCTCAGCAACGGCGCCCGGCTGTACGTGGACCATGCCCACCCGGAGTATTCCAGCCCGGAAGTGACCAATCCGCTGGACGCTGTGCGCTGGGACAAGGCCGGGGACGTGGTGGTGCTCACCGCACTGCGCCGGATTGCCCAGACACCCGGGTTCGCCCCGGTGAACCTGTACAAGAACAACACCGACAACAAGTCCGTCTCCTATGGTGCGCACGAAAACTACCTGATGCCGCGCAGCGTGCCGTTCGGGCACATTGTCACCGGGCTGATCCCGTTCTTTGTCTCCCGCCAGATCATTTGCGGGGCGGGACGGGTGGGCCGCGGCGTGACCGGGCGGCAGAGCGGCTACCAGATCAGCCAGCGGGCGGACTTCTTCGAGGCGGAGGTGGGGCTGGAGACCACCATCCGGCGGCCGATCATCAACACCCGGGACGAACCGCATGCGGTGGCGGAGAAATACCGGCGGCTTCATGTGATTATTGGAGACGCCAACCTCAGCCAGGTCTCGATCTACCTGCGGTTGGGCACCACCGCGCTGGTGCTGTCCATGATCGAGCACGGGGACGTACCCCAGATCCAGCTGCACGAACCGGTGCAGGCCCTGCAGGCCATCAGCCACGACCCGACGCTGCAGCAGAAGGTGGCGCTCAAGGATGGCAGCATGGTTACCGGACTGGACCTGCAGGAAATGTACCTGGAGGCGGCCGCGGCGCACTGCCGCCGGCTGGGCACGGACGAGGGGATGACCGCCGACGTGCTGGAGCGCTGGGGAAACCTGCTGGCAGTGCTGCGCCGGGACCCGATGGAAGCTTCCGCCCAGCTGGACTGGGTGGCCAAGCTCAAGCTTTTGGAGGCCTACCGGGAGCGCGACGGGCTGGACTGGTCCGCGGCGCGCCTGGGCCTGATCGACCTGCAGTATGCGGATCTGCGTCCGGAGAAGGGTCTGTACTACCGCCTGGCCGCCCGGGGCAAGATGGAGCGGCTGCTCCCGGACGCCGTAATCCTGGAAGCGGTCCGCCAACCGCCCGAAGACACCCGGGCCTACTTCCGGGGCAAGTGCATCGACCATTTCCCCGAGCAGGTAGTCGGGGCCAGCTGGGATTCGGTGATTTTCGATCTGCCGAACAACCGCAGGCTGCAGCGGATCCCCACCCGGGAGCCGCTGCGCGGGACGCGGGAGCTGACCGGCCGGCTCTTCGAGGAGGCCGCTTCGGCGGAAGAATTCATTGCGGCGTTGCTGGGCCCCGGACCAACCAACGGCGTGGCAACATAAGCACCAGTCGAAACGTTATTAACAGTGCCGGGACAACCGGCATTGGCCAGCAAGCACCATGGGACCCTAGAACCGTCAAGGAGGCAGTGATGGCAACCCAGGACCGCAAGAATGTGGACAGCCGCAGCGTCGAGGAGGATTACGACGACGCTCCTGTGCCGGAGCCGGCGCCTGCCGCCGCGGGTTCGGCCGAAACCCAGGGCACAGATGATCTGCTCGATGAGATTGACGGCGTCCTGGAGCAGAACGCCGAGGAGTTTGTGCGCGGTTTCGTGCAGAAAGGCGGTCAGTAACCCATGACCATGCCGGCAGGTGGTCCAGGTGCGGTCTTTTCGCAGATAGCCCATTCGGCGACGGCCTCGTTCTCGGAGTATCTGGCGCGCACGGCGCCGGAACTGCTGCCCGGTGCCCGCGGTGCGGTGCCGGGCGGGCTCCAGTTCCCGGCCGGCGGCCCGGCGGCAGCGCCGCCGGTGCCGCACGCCACCACGATCGTCGCGATGACCTTCGGCGGCGGGGTGCTGATGGCGGGGGACCGCCGAGCGACCATGGGCAATGTGATCGCCAGCCGGCACATCGAGAAGGTGTTCCCCGCGGACCAGTACTCCGTCCTGGGCATCGCCGGCACGGCCGGCCTGGCCCTGGACGTCACGAGGCTGTTCCAGGTGGAGCTTGAGCACTACGAGAAGATCGAAGGGACGCTGCTGAGCCTGGAGGGCAAGGCCAACCGGCTCGGGGCCATGATCCAGGGCAACCTGGGGCTGGCGCTGCAGGGCCTGGCCGTGGTGCCGCTGTTTGCCGGCTATGACATCGACCGGCACGAGGGCCGGCTCTTCTCCTACGACGTCACCGGCGGCCGCTACGAGGAACAGGAGCACCACTCCGTGGGCTCGGGCTCGGTCTTCGCCCGCGGCTCGCTGAAGAAGCTCTGGAAGCCAAACCTGGATGAAGCCGCCGCGGTGCGGGTCGCCGTCGAAGCACTCTACGACGCCGCCGACGACGACTCGGCCACCGGCGGCCCGGACGTGGTCCGGCAGCTGTGGCCGGTGGTCTATACGGTGAATGCCGCCGGCGCCCGGCGCATCCCCGAAAGCGAGTTGGCTGCCGCGGCCGAGGGCGTCATCGCCTCGCGCACCGTGGCCGGACGGGAGGCGTGAGCATGACGCAGCAGTTCTATGTCTCGCCCGAACAGCTGATGAAGGACCGGGCGGACTTCGCCCGGAAAGGCATTGCCCGCGGCCGCTCGGTCATGGTGCTCAGCTGCCGCGAGGGCATCGCCCTGGTCGCCGAAAACCCCTCGGTGTCGCTGCACAAGGTCGGGGAGATCTACGACCGGATCGCTTTCGCCGCCGTCGGCAAGTACAACGAGTTCGAAAGCCTGCGCCAGGCCGGCGTCCGCTATGCGGATGTGCGCGGCTACTCCTACAACCGCGGGGACGTCACCGCCCGCGGCCTGGCCAGCGTCTATGCGCAGAGCCTGGGCGCGGTGTTCACCGCCGACACCAAGCCGTTCGAGGTCGAACTCGCCGTCGTCGAGGTAGGGGCGATGCCGGCCCAGGACCATCTGTACCGGCTGACCTTCGACGGCTCGATCGCGGATGAGAAGGGCTTCGTGGTGATGGGCGGCCAGGCCGATTCGCTCAGCGAGGCCCTGCGGCGCAGCTGGAAGGAAGACATGGATTTCCCGGAGGTCATCCGGGCCGCCGTCTCGGCGCTGGCCGGCGACAGCGGCAGCGATGCCGGGGAAGCGGGTGTCCGGCAGCTGGGGCCGGACCTGCTTGAAATCGCGGTGCTGGACAGGGACCCGCTGTCCAGCCGGGGCAGCCGCCGTGCGTTCCGCCGGCTGCCGGCTGCCGAGGTCGCCGCGGTACTGGGTACAGGGGAGGACTGACAGCCATGGACCGGCGCATTTTCGGTGTGGAGACCGAGTTCGGCATTTCCTACTCGGCTCCGGAATCCCGTCCGCTCTCGCCGGAAGAGGTGGCCCGCTACCTCTTCCGCAAGGTGGTGACCTGGGGCCGGTCCTCCAACGTGTTCCTGACCAACGGCTCCCGGTTGTACCTGGACGTGGGCTCGCACCCGGAGTATGCCACCGCCGAGTGCGACGACGCGGCCCAGCTGATCGCCCAGGACCGCGCCGGCGAGCTGATCCTCGAAGACCTCATGAACGAGGCCCAGGACCGGCTGCATAAGGAAGGGTTCGACGGCAGCGTCTACCTGTTCAAGAACAACACGGATTCGGCCGGAAACTCCTACGGCAGCCACGAGAACTACCTGATTCCGCGGAAGCTGGAGTTCTCCCGGCTGGCGGACATCCTCATCCCGTTCCTGGTCACCCGCCAGCTGCTGGTGGGGGCCGGCAAGGTGCTCAAGACCCAGAACGGTTCCATCTATGCGTTCTCCCAGCGGGCAGACCATATCTGGGAAGGCGTCTCGTCCGCGACCACCCGGTCCCGGCCGATCATCAACACCCGGGACGAGCCGCATGCCGACGCCGAATATTACCGCCGGCTGCATGTGATCAACGGCGACTCGAACATGTCCGAAACCACCACGCTGCTGAAGATCGGCACCGTGGACCTGCTGCTGCGGATGATCGAGGCCGGGACCATCATGCGCGACATGCGGCTGGAGAACCCGATCCGCAGCATCCGGGACATCTCCCATGACCTGACCGGTTCCAAGCCCCTGAAGCTGGCCAACGGCAGGGAGATGTCGTCCGTGCAGATGCAGCAGGAGTACCTGTCCAAGGCCAAGGACTTCGTCGCCGAGCACGGGGCGCACACTCCGCACGTGGCGCGGATCCTGGACCTGTGGGAGCGGACCTTGGCGGCCGTCGGGAGCGGGGACCACGAGCCCATCTCCCGGGAAATTGACTGGGCCATCAAGAAGAAGCTGATCGAACGCGTCCAGGCCCGCCACGGGCTGACGCTTGAATCCGCCAGGCTGGCGCAGCTGGACCTGACCTACCACGACATTTCGCGCACCCGCGGCCTGTTCTACCTGCTGCAAAACCGCGGCGAGGTGGACCGCGTGGTCGACGATGCGGACATCAAGTCCGCCGTCGACACCCCGCCGCAGACCACCCGGGCCAAGCTGCGCGGGGACTTCGTGCGCGCGGCCCGCGAACACGGCCGGGACTTCACGGTGGACTGGGTGCACCTGAAGCTCAATGACCGTTCCCAGCAGACCATTTTGTGCAAGGACCCGTTCCGCAGCACCGACGAAAGGGTGGACGCCCTGCTGGCATCGCTCTGACCGGTCCCTTGAGCCGGCCCAGCCTGACTTGGCACGGCTTTCTCTGCGACAATGGGCACGGCAATGACCTCCATTGAAAGTTGAACTGTGCGCAAATTACTCGCGATTCTGTTGCCATTTGCCCTGATGCTCACTGCCTGCGGCGGCTCGGATTCGTCTACTTCGGGCAAGGAATCTGCCCTCGAATCCGTCAAGGTTACGTCTTGGGACAAGGACAAGGCACCGAAGGTTGAGTTCGACAAACCTTTGACCGTCTCCGAGCCCTCGGTCAAGACATTGGCCGAAGGCACCGGCCAGGCCATCAAGCCCGGCCAGATCCTCAAATACAACGCGGCGCTTTTCAACGCGCAGGACGGCCAGTCCACGGGGGACACCTACTCCCAGGGAACGCAGCAGAGCATGACCGTCGACGATGCGCTGAAGGCGCAGGTTCCCGCGGTCTACGACGCCCTGATCCACAGCAAGGTCGGCGCGGAGCTGGCGTACATGGAACCCGCAGCAGAGGCTCCGGCGGGCAGTACGAGCAGCCCTCAGCCTGCCAGCCTGCTGGTCATGCGGGTGGAGAGCGCCAAGGACGCACCTAAGCTTATGGGCCAGAGCGAGGTCAAGAAGCTCGACGAGGCAGGCGCGCTGCCCACCGTTACGCGGAATGCCAAGAATGTGCCGACCATCAAGATCCCGGCGAAAAAGGATGCTCCGTCGGACCTGGTCGTCAAGGTCCTCAAGGAAGGCACCGGCGCCAAGGTAACGTCATCGAGCACCGTTACCGCCCACTACGCGGGCGTCCGCTGGGAGGACGGCAAAGTCTTCGACTCGAGTTACTCGCGCGGCGAAACCGCCGATTTCCCGCTCAACCAGGTCATCAAGGGCTGGACCTTGGGCCTGGCCGGCCAGAGGGTGGGATCATCCGTCATGCTGGTCATCCCCGCCGAACTAGCCTATGGTGATCCGGTCCAGCAGCAGGGTGCACCGTCGGGTCCGCTCGTTTTCGTCGTCGATATCAAGGGCGCCAAGTAAGATTAGGCGCAACCAATCCCCTAGTAGAGGAGAACTATGTCATTCGGCCAGCGCGAGTATGACCGCCAGAAGCCCGAAATCGATTTCCCCGGCACCGAGGCTCCCACCGAGCTGAAGATCGAGGACCTCATTGTCGGCGACGGCCCGGAGGCCAAGGCAGGGGACACCGTCTCCACCCACTATGTTGGCGTAGCCTGGTCCACCGGCGAGGAATTCGACGCCTCCTGGAACCGGGGTGCACCCCTGGACTTCCGGGTGGGCGTGGGCCAGGTTATCCAGGGCTGGGACCAGGGCTTGCTGGGCATGAGGGTCGGCGGCCGCCGCCGGCTGGAAATCCCCTCCGAGCTGGCCTACGGCAGCCGCGGTGCCGGTTCCGCAATTGGGCCGAACGAATCCCTGATCTTCGTGGTGGACCTGCTCGCCGTCCGCTAGGGATCGGGGCGCTCCACTCTATGTCTGCGGACGGGGAACGGTGAACGTTAGGCCATCGTTACCCCGTCCGTTTCGTTAACGTCGCGGGCCGCCGCGTCCGGAAAGTAACGTTGAATTATGTCCGTGTCCAAGACCGAGCGCCTGCTGAACCTGACCATCGCCCTGCTGGAGCGGCGGCGCGGCTACAGCAAGGAAGAACTGCGCTCCCTCATTCCCTCCTACAAGGATGCCCCCACCGAGGAGGCCTTCAACCGCCTGTTCGAGCGGGACAAGGAGGCCCTGCGGGACATGGGCGTGCCGGTGGAGACCTTCTCCGAGGACACTTTCTTCGACCACGACCAGAGCGTTAGCCGGTATCGGATCGACCGGAGCGCCTACCGGCTGCCGGAACTGTCGTTTACCGCGGAAGAAACTGCCGTCCTGTCCCTGGCCTCGCGGGTGTGGCAGCAGGCCTCGCTGGGTTCGGCCGCGGCCCGGGCCGTGCGCCGGCTGGACGTGCGCGGCGCGCTGGCGGAGTCGGACACGCTGATCGGGGTGGAACCGCGGCTGCGGACCGCCGAGCCGGCCTTCGACGACATGCTCGATGCCGTCTTGGACCGGTACCCGGTTTCCTTCGCCTACCGGGCAGGGACGTCGCAGAAGTCCACTGTGCGCAGGGTCGAACCATGGGGGCTGGGCAACCGGTTCGGTAACTGGTACCTGGTGGGCCGGGATATGGACAAGGATGGCGAGCGGACCTTCCGGCTCTCGCGTGTCACCTCGGCGGTGAAGAAACTGACCGGCAGCTACGAACGGCCGGAAGGGTTCACCATGCGTGCGGCCCTGGCGGCCCTTGACCCCAGCGGCCGGGAACAGACCGCAGAGCTGCTGCTGCGGCCGGGCCGGGCCAACGTGTTCCGTACCGGTGCCCCGGGGCAGGGGCGCGCGGAACGGGGCTGGGACAGGGTCGCGTACCGCTTCAACGACGTCGACGTGCTGGCGGAGGAGATCGCCGCCTACGGCGCGCAGGTCCGCGTGGTTTCCCCGCCGGAGCTGGCCGAGGCGGTCCGGCGGCGGCTGGAAGGGGCACTGGCGGCGGCGCAGGAGCCGGCGCCGCCGTACATGCTGCCCGAGGCAGGTGCCCGCAACGGCGCCGGGCACCGGAAGTCCTCGGCGCTGGATCACCTGCCCCGGCTGCTGGACCTGGTCTCCTACGTGACCGGCAACCAGGGTGCGGACCTGGCCGAAACCGCGAGATTGTTCCAGGTGTCCACGGCCCAGCTGGTCAAGGACCTCAACCTGCTCTTTGTCTGCGGCGCCCCCGGGTACGGTCCGGACCAGCTGATCGAAGCCGAATGGGAATCCGGCTGCATCTTCATTCGGAACGCGGAGGAGATCTCCCAGCCCGTGCGCCTGGGCCTGGACGAGGCGCTGTCCCTGGTAGTCGGGCTGCAGGCACTGGAAACCGTGCCCGGCGTCGGCGGCCACCAGGCACTGAACACCGCGTTGGACAAGCTGCTGGAGGCCACCGGCGGCGAGGACGGCTTCCGTGCCGTGGCTGCGGATTTCGACGAGGCCGCGGCCGCACCGTATGTGGAGCAGCTCCAGGAGGCCGTGCTGGTGCGCGAGACGCTCGATATGGAATACCTGGTGGCCTACCGGGACGAGGTCACCGTCCGGGAAATCGACCCGCTGCAGGTCTTTGCCCAGGACGGGCACTGGTACCTCAGCGCCTGGTGCCACCGCCAGCAGGGCCGGCGGCAGTTCCGCGTGGACCGGATCCGTTCGCTGACCCGGACCGGGAGGCACTTTGCCGAGCCGGACGGACCGGACACAGGTTTCCCGCAGAGCCTGTTCACCCCGCAGGAGAGCGACGAGCACGTGGTGCTGCGCATCTCGGCCCGGCTGGAATCACTGGCCGAGCAATACAACGCCGTGCGCCGGGTGCCCTTGGCCGGCGGCGGGTGCGTGGCCGAGCTGCGGCTCGCCTCGACGGCGCTGGTGCCCGGGCTGGTGGCCCGGCATGGCGGCGAACTCGCCGTGCTGGAACCGGCGGGCCTGGCCGCGGACACGCTGGCGTGGCTGCGTGAGGCTGCGGAAGCCGCCGGCTCCCTGGCCGCGGCCTACAGGAAAGGGGCCTAGCTACCGGCCTCCCCGTTCGCGGCCTGCCCCACACGCTCCGCGTGCGGGGACCCCTAGCCGCTCTCTTGCCTCGCAAGCTCGGGCCGGGGCCCTCGGCCGATAGACTTACGCATATGCCGTTCTGGTTTTGGATCCTCCTGTGGGTGGCGCTGTGCGCCGTCGCCCTGCTGTTCATCATCTTCCTCGGCTGGCGGATATTCCGCGCCTTCATGGCGACGCTGGCCGATCTTGAGGCGGCCGCCGCCAAGCTCACGGTGACCGCCGCGCCGTCGCCTGCCGTACCGAAGGACGATGGCGTCTCCATCCCCGCAGTCTTTAAGGATCCGGAGCGGGTCCGGGCCGACTATGTGGAAGGCAAGGTCCGGCGGCGGGAGGCCCGCCGGGTGCGGCGGGTGGCCCGGCGGGCGGCCCGGGGCCAGCGCCAGTCCGTGCACGACGCCGGACTGACGTAGGATGGATTCGATACGAAAGGAAGCACGTTATGGGACGTCTCTTCGATAGCCCTTGGGCAATCATCATTTTGATCATCGTTGCCCTGCTGCTGTTCGGTGCTCCGAAACTGCCCGGTCTCGCACGCAGCGTGGGACAGTCCCTGCGGATCTTCAAGTCCGAGGTCAAGCAGATGAAGGACGAGGATGCGGCGCGGGCCGCGGACGAACCGGTCGAAGGCCGCGTGATGAATCCGCCGCGCAACGTACGCAAGGAAGACCAGGCGCCCAACGCCAACGGCGGCACCCAGCCGCCGGGCCAGCAGTAAAGGCCGATGGCGCGAAAATCAGGGCGGAAGGCCAACCCCGAAGGACGGATGCCGCTCAAGGAGCACATCCGGGAGTTGCGGAACCGGCTGATTGTCTCCGGCATCGCCGTGCTGCTTGGCGCCATCGGAGGATGGTTCCTGTACGACCCGGTGATGGCCGCGGTCCAGCAGCCGATGTTCGAGATCTCGGCCGAGCAGGGCCGCCAGGCCGAGATCAATTTCGGCAGCGTGGGCTCACCTTTCGACCTGAAGATCCAGGTTTCCATCTTCCTGGGCATCCTGGTCAGCTCGCCGGTCTGGATCTACCAGGTCTGGGCCTTCATCACCCCGGGGCTCAAGGCGAAGGAACGCCGCTACACGCTCGGCTTCATGCTCTCGGCCGTGCCGCTGTTCCTGCTGGGCATCTACTTCGGCTGGCTGGTGCTGCCCGAAATCGTCAAGGTCCTGACGATGTTCACCCCCGAGGGCGGCTCGAACATCATCCTGGCCACCGACTATCTGACCTTCGTCATGCGCATGCTGCTCTCGCTGGGTGCCGCCTTCCTGACGCCGGTGGTCCTGGTGGGGATCAACTTCGCCGGGCTGATCAGCGGACGGCAGATCATCAAGAGCTGGCGCATCATCGTGTTCGTGGTCTGCGTGGTGGCAGCCATGGCGGCCCCCGGCCCGGACGCGATGTCCATGTTCCTGCTGGCCGGGCCGCTGCTGTTCCTGTTCTTCGTGGCCGTGGGCATCTGCCTGCTCAATGACAGGCGCCGCGAACGCCGCCGGACGGCCCGGGATGCCGAGATCTCCCGCAACGCGGGCCGGGCGACCCCGCTGGAAGAACTCGGCGGATCCTGATTGGGGCGCTCCCGCGGTGTCGGCTGCGCCGCCACGGCGCGGCCCTCGCGCCCCACTCACCCGGAACCTCCCAAGATGGTTCAGGCCGCCGCGGGGCAGCGCGTAGGCTTCTAATATGAGTTCTCCATCCGAGCGATACCGCGCCGCAGCCGAAAGGACGGCATTCCAGAAAACCCGCCTGTACGCCTTTACGCAGACCCTCGAATTCGAGCTGGATCCCTTCCAGCGCGAGGCCTGCGAATCGGTGGAGCGCGGCCGCGGCGTCCTGGTTGCCGCGCCCACCGGGGCGGGCAAGACGGTGATCGGCGAATTCGCTGTCTACCTGGCGCTCGAGCGCGGGCTGAAGGCCTTCTACACCACGCCCATCAAGGCGCTGAGCAACCAGAAGTACAACGAACTGGTCCACACCTATGGGACCGGGAGGGTGGGCCTGCTCACCGGGGACGTGTCCGTGAACCCGAACGCGGACGTGGTGGTCATGACCACCGAGGTGCTGCGGAACATGCTCTACGCCAATTCGGATACCCTCGCTGACTTGGGCTACGTGGTCATGGACGAGGTGCACTACCTGGCGGACCGGTTCCGGGGGGCCGTCTGGGAAGAAGTGATCATCCACCTGCCCGCCGAAGTGCAGCTGGTCTCGCTCTCGGCCACGGTCTCCAACGCAGAGGAATTCGGCGCCTGGCTCGACACCGTGCGGGGGGATACCGACGTCGTCGTTTCCGAACACCGGCCGGTGCCGCTTTGGCAGCACGTGATGGTGGGCAAGGAAATCCTGGACCTGTTCGCTTCCGAGGTCGCGTTCGACGAAGCGGCGCCCGCCTCCGAGGACGGACCGGCGCCGGACAGCCGGTACACCGTCAATCCCGAACTGATGAAGCTGGCCACTTCCGAGCACCGGCTTAACCGCGGCGCCGGCTGGGGCCGTCCCGGCGGAGGGCGCGGGCGCCGGGGCCCCTCGCGCCCGGTCCAGCCGATGACGCGGGTGCCGAAGGCCAGCAGGCCGCAGATCATCGCCCAACTGGACAAGGAGGGGCTGCTGCCGGCCATCACGTTCATCTTCTCCCGCAACGGCTGCGAGGCAGCGGTGCGCCAGTGCCTGGAGTCCGGGCTGCTGCTCACCTCCGAGCGCGAACGGCAGGTCATTGCCCGCCGGGTGGACGAAGCCACCGTGGACATCCTCGACGAGGACCGGGACGTGCTCGGCTACTGGACCTGGCGCGAGGGGCTGGTCCGGGGCATCGCCGCCCACCATGCGGGCATGCTGCCCGCCTTCAAGGAGGTGGTGGAACAGCTCTTCGCGGACGGGCTGATCCAGGCCGTCTTTGCCACCGAAACCCTGGCCCTGGGCATCAACATGCCCGCCCGGACGGTGGTGCTGGAGAAGCTGGACAAGTTCAACGGCGAGGCGCACGTGAACATCACCGCCGGCGAGTATACGCAGCTGACCGGCCGCGCCGGGCGCCGGGGAATCGACGTCGAAGGCCACGGGGTCGTGCTCTGGCAGCCGGGCACGGATCCGGCGGCAGTGGCCGGTCTCGCGTCCCGGCGGACCTACCCGCTGAATTCGAGTTTCCGGCCCACCTACAACATGAGCATCAACCTGATCGCCCAGTTCGGCCGCCCGCGCGCCAGGGACATCCTGGAGACCTCCTTCGCCCAGTTCCAGGCGGACCGCTCGGTGGTGGGGCTGGCCAAGCAGGTGCGCAGCCGGGAAGAAACACTGGCCGGGTACACCACGGCCATGACCTGCCACCTGGGCGACTTCGCCGAATACGCCGCCCTGCGGCGGGCCCTCAAGGACGCCGAGCGCGAGTCCGCCACCTCGCGGTCCAGGCACCGCCGGCACGCCGCCGCGGATTCGCTGGAACGGCTGCGGCGCGGCGACATCGTGGAGGTGCCCGGGGGACGCAGCGAGGGCTACGCCGTCATTCTCGAAACCGACCTCTCCGGACACGAGCCGCGTCCCAGCGTGCTGACCATGGACAAGCAGGTCCGCCGCCTGTCCGTCCAGGATTTCGACGGCCCGGTGGAGGTGGTCTCGAGTATCCGGGTACCCAAGAGCTTCAACGAGCGCAGTCCCAAGTCGCGCCGGGACCTGGCCTCCTCCATCCGCAATGCCCTGCACGAGCACCGCCCGCCCCGGCGCGGCGCCGAGTACCGGGACTTCGTGGTCCCCGGTTCCGAGCGGCATGAGCGCCAGATCACCGAGCTGCGCCGCAAGCTCAAGGCCCATCCCTGCCACGGCTGCAGCGAACGCGAGGACCACGCCCGCTGGGCGGAGCGCTGGTTCAAGCTGCGCCGGGAGACGGACCAGCTGATGTCCCAGATCCAGGGCCGGACCAACACCATCGCCAAGACGTTTGACCGGGTGTGCGAGGTCCTGGCGTCCTACGGCTACATCACCACCGGTTCCGACGACAGCGTCGCCATCAGCCCGGCGGGGGCCAGGCTGCGCCGGATCTACGGGGACCGGGACCTGCTGGTGGCCCTGTGCCTGGAGCATGGAGCCTTCGACGACCTGGACGCGGCCGAGATGGCGGCCTTCGCCTCGGTGCTGGTGTACCAGTCCAAGCGGGAGGAGACCGGGATCCGGCCCCGGATGCCAAGCATCTCGCTGGAAACATCGGTGGAAACCGCGGTGCGGGAATGGGCGTCGCTGACCGACCTGGAGGAGCGGCACCGGCTGCCGCTCAGCAGCGAACCGGAGTTCGGGCTGGTCTGGCCGCTTTTCAAATGGGCCCGCGGCCGCGGCCTGCAGGCGGCGCTGCAGGGCACCGACCTGGCCGCCGGGGACTTCGTACGCTGGGCCAAGCAGGTCATCGACCTGCTGGACCAGCTGGCCAAGGTCCCCGGACTGGACCGGCGGATTGCCGGGCTTTGCCGGGACGCCATCGACCTGGTGCGCCGCGGCGTGGTCGCCTATTCCGGGGTTTCCGATTAGCGCACCGGCATCCGGCGCCGGAAATTTTTTCACTGGTTTTATCGCAAAGGAACTTCATGAGCGCATCCATGCCTGCCAGCGCCAGGGAGCAGGCCGGCCCTACCCTCTACCGCAACGGATCGGTTTACAGTCCCGCGGATCCGTACGCGACCGCAATGCTGGTTGACGGCGGCACCGTGGCCTGGGTCGGGTCCGAGCATGCGGCGACCTCGATTGCGGACGGAAGCATGCAGGTAGTGGACCTGGGCGGGCGCCTTATCACCCCCGGTTTCGTCGATTCGCACGTGCACGTTACCGAAACCGGCCTGGCCTTGGAATCCCTGGACCTTTTCGCTGCCGGGTCGGTCCGGGACGTGCTGGACCTGGTGGCCCGGCAGGCAGCCCGGGAAGCCGGCCCCGTCCTGGGCCACGGCTGGGACGAGACTCGCTGGCCGGAGAACCGCCCGCCGACCGCTGCCGAACTGGACCGCGCTTCCGGCGGCCGGGAGGTCTACCTCAGCCGCGTGGACGTGCACTCCGCCGTCGTGTCCGGCACGCTGGCAGCCCGCGCCGGCCCGCAGCAGGCCGAGGGCTGGTCCGAGGCCGGACACGTGCGCACCGCCGCGCACGAACAGGCCCGCGCCGCCGTCCGGAACCTGGCTCCGGGCCGGCGCCGGGAGCTCCAGGAACGCGCGCTGCGGCACGCCGCGGCGCGCGGCTATGTGGCGGTGGCGGAAATGGGCTCCCCGCAGATCGGCCCGGCCGAGGACCTGCTGTCCCTGCTGGAGCTGGCCGGGTCCGGTCCGGGCCGGCTGCCGAAGGTGCTGCCGTACTGGGGCCAGCTGGTTCGGACACAGGAAGAGCTGGCCGGCCTGCTCGACTTCTTCGGCGGCCAGTTGCGCGGCCTGGCGGGGGACCTGGCCATGGACGGCTCCATCGGCTCGCACACCGCCTGCGTGCACGGCGGCTATACCGACGCCGCCGGCGAATCCGGCCAGCTGTTCCTGGACGTCGAAGAGGCCGCCCGGCACTTGGAACTGTGCTCCGAGCACGGCATTCAGGGCGGTTTCCACGTGATCGGCGATGCCGGGCTGGACCGCGTGCTGGACGCGCTGGCGCTGGCGGCCGGACGCGTGGGGGAGGCCAAGGTCCGTGCCGCCCGGCACCGGCTCGAACATGTGGAAATGCTCCCGCCAGGCGCCGTCGACAGGCTGCTGGCCTACGGCGTCAGCGTCAGCATGCAGCCGCTCTTCGACGCCTATTGGGGCGGGGAGTCTTCGATGTACGCGGCGCGGCTGGGCGCGGAACGGTCCCTGGCCATGAATGCCGTCGGGACGCTGCAGACCTCCGGCGTGCCGGTCTGCCTGGGCTCGGATGCCCCCGTCACTGCCCAAGATCCCTGGGCCACCGTGCGCGCCTGCCTGGAGCACCACAATCCCGCGGAGCGGATCTCCGCGCGTGCGGCCTTCCTGGCCCACACCCGCGCCGGCTGGCGGGCAGCGGGGGAGCGGAACCCGCTCGAGGGGCAGCTGGCCCCGGGCACGCCGGCCACCTTCGCGGTCTGGGACGTGGAGGAACTGTCCGTGCAGACCCCGGACAACCGGGTATCCGCCTGGAGCACCGATGCCCGCGCCGGCACCCCGCTGCTGCCCTCGCTCGACACGGACAGGCTGCCGCGCTGCGAACGCACGGTGTTGGGCGGCCGACCGATCTTTGACGGCGGCGCGCTCGGCTGAGCCCGGATCGCACCATCCGACATGCCGGGCGGCGGCAAGCGTCCGGCAGCAATTTCCGCCTTCCAATGCGCCGGTCTGACCTGCGGATTTCAGGCAAACCGCAGGTCAACCGCCCATTGACACCATCCGTCGAGCACGTAAGCTTGGTGCTCATCGGGTTGGTATTTCCTGAGGAATCCAGCCCGAGCCGGTCCCGTGGTGGTTGTCCCGGGACGTGCAGTGCTGTGGCGAACGGGAGCCGCCGTATCGGAACCGGCATCCAACGGGTAGGTTTGCGCACCCGTAGATAACGAACTGCCGATTCACGGGGAAGCGGCAGCTCGGCCCGAAGGTGCGCAAACCTACCTTTGTACGACAAAGCACGGATGGTGCCCGATATACTGAACTGTTCGTGCCCGGAGTCAGGGCGCGGGAGTGAAAATATCGAAAGGCAGATGAGTGCGGGTCGTCACCATCATTCCGACATACAACGAAATCCAGTCGCTGCCCCTGACGGTCTCGCGCCTGCGGCAGGCGGTTCCCGACTCGGACGTGCTGGTGGTGGACGATAATTCCCCGGACGGAACCGGGGAGCTTGCGGACCGGATGGCCGCCGAAGACCCGGCCATCCACGTGCTGCACCGCCGGGGCAAGGAAGGCCTCGGCGCGGCCTACGTCGCCGGCTTCAAGTGGGGCCTGGAACGAGGCTATGACGCCTTGGTGGAAATGGATGCGGACGGCTCGCACCAGCCCGAAGAGCTGCCCCGGCTGGTCGGTGCGCTTGAGCAGGGTGCGGACATGGTCAAGGGTTCGCGCTGGATCCCCGGGGGCAAGGTCGTCAACTGGCCGCTGCACCGCAAGCTGCTCTCCCGAGGCGGCAGCCTGTATTCGCGGATCCTGCTGGGGGTGCGCATCAGGGACATCACCGGCGGCTACAACGCCTTCCAAGCAGACACCCTGCGGAAGATCGACCTGGACTCGGTGGAATCAGTCGGCTATTGCTTCCAGGTGGATTTGACCTGGAAGACCCTCAAGAACGGGTTTGCGGTCCGCGAGGTGCCCATCACCTTCGTGGAACGCGAGTTCGGCCAATCGAAAATGAGCGGCAACATCGTTCTCGAGTCCATCCTGCTGGTGACCAAGTGGGGCCTGTCCGCACGCTGGCGTGCGCTGACCGGCCGTACTGCCGGCTGAGCCGGCTGCACCGGGACGGCCAGACCCGGACATTAAACAAACGGCGGAGGGGCACCCGAACGGGTGCCCCTCCGCCAAGCTTTGTGCTGCGGGGCGTCAGGCCGAGCGGCGCTCTCCGCGGCGGGCGCGCAGGTCGTTCAGGCGGTCTTCGAGGATCTGCTCAAGTTCCTCGATGCTGCGGCGCTCCAGCAGCATGTCCCAGTGCGTGCGCACCGGCTTCTCGTTGCTATCCGTCGGCTTCTCGCCGTTGACCAGCACTGCTTCCTTGCCGGTCTTGGAAACCCAGGTCGGAGGGATCTCAGCCTCGGCGGCGAAGGTGACGAAAACCTGCTCACCGTCCTCGCAGCGGTACTCCACGCGCTGACGCGGTGCCGGCTCCACACCGGATTCCGTCTCCATGCTCTGCGCTCCGAGGCGCATACCCCGCAGGCTACGATCGCTCATGATCTCTCCCTCTTGTCTAGTGGGCCTGTAGTGCCATGGCCCATAACCCGCACTGGATTCAACGACGGCGCCGGGCAAACTGTTCCCGGCGCGCCGCCTGGCCCGGCGCGCTTCAGCTTCTCAGGCAAACAACCAATTATAGTGCGGAACCGGCAGCGGCGTAAAGCAAAGGCGTCAGTGCTCGGCCCGCGGCTGCATGGCGGGACTGCCGGTGGACTCGGACGGCGCCGCGACGCCGTCCGAGGCCACCGTGTCCGGTGTTGCGCCCGGTGCCGCGCCGCTGAGAACATTGCCGATTCCCTTGAGCGCCTCGCCCACTTCGCTCGGGATGATCCACAGTTTGTTGGCCGATCCCTCCGCCAGCTTGGGCAGGGTCTGCAGGTACTGGTAGGCCAGCAGCTTCTGCGACGGGTTGCCCTTGTGGATGGCGTCAAAGACCTTCTGGATGGCCTGCGCCTCGCCGTCGGCCCTGAGGATGGCGGCCTGGGCATCGCCCTCGGCCTTGAGGATCGCCGACTGCCGCTGGCCTTCGGCGGTCAGGATCTGGGACTGCTTGGTACCTTCGGCCGTCAGGATCGCGGCGCGGCGGTCGCGCTCGGCGCGCATCTGCTTCTCCATCGACTCCTGGATCGAGTGGGGCGGATCGATTGCCTTCAGCTCCACCCGGGAGACCCGGATGCCCCAGCGGCCCGTGGCCTCGTCCAGCACGCCGCGCAGCTGTCCGTTGATCCGGTCGCGGGAGGTCAGCGCCTCTTCAAGGTCCAGCCCGCCCACCACGTTGCGCAGGGTGGTGGTGGTCAGCTGCTCGACGGCCTGGATGTAGTTGGCGATCTCGTACGTGGCCGCCCGCGGGTCCGTGACCTGGAAGTAGACCACCGTGTCAATGGACACCACCAGGTTGTCCGAGGTGATGACCGGCTGCGGCGGGAAGGAGACCACCTGCTCGCGCAGGTCCAGCAGCGGCAGGAGCCTGTCCACGAAGGGGATCAGGACGGTCAGGCCGGGATTGAGGGTGCGCTGGTACTTGCCCAGGCGTTCAACGACTCCGGCCCGCGCCTGGGGAACGATCCGGATGGACCGTACCAGCACAATCACCACGAATATGACCAGGACCAGTAGGACGATCCACAGGCCGGTGTTGCCGTTCATGCTTCCCCCGCTTCATAGTCGGTCAGTGTCTTGCCGGCAGGGGCCACCACGGCCGTTGCGCCGTCGATCCCGGCCACCTCGACCCGCTGCCCGGCCGGAATCAGCGACCCGTCGCGGGAGCGCGCAGTCCACGTGTCGCCACCGATCTTGACCAGGCCGGAGTGGTCGGTCACCGCCTCCAAGGTCATGGCGGTCTCGCCGATTAGCCGCTCCACATTGGTGCGCAGTTCGGCCGGACCTTTGTTCAGATGCCGCAGGGCCACAGGCCGGACAAACAGGACCATGAGCAGGGCCACCACGCAGAAAACCACCACCTGCGCCCAGAACGGGCCGCCCAGCAGCCCGGCGAAGAGCGCGGCCAGGGCACCGGCGGAGAGCATGATGAAGAACAGGTCCAGCGTCATCATTTCGACGATCGCCAGCAACAGGAACAGTGCCAGCCAGAGCACCCAGCTGTTGGCCACAAGCCAGTCAAGCATGGCTTCCCCTTTCCGCTGTTTCCATCATGCATGATGCGGGCCGCGTCCGGCGGGGTAGCGGCGGACAGACTGGGGATAACCTCCAACCGTGGCCAAGTTGTGACCTGGACCGCAAGCCGCCCGGACGGCCCGGGGGTCTGGCACCAGGCTCTGGCGGCGCTACGTTCGCTTGCGGAACACGCTGAGGGTGAACCGTGCATCCACGGCCAGCGGCAGGTCAATTTCGGCGAGCGCTGCGCGGACGCCTGCGGCATCGGTGTGGTGGGCGCCCGGCCCCATCATCACCAGCTGCTCCACGCCGCCGGCATCCAACTCCATCCCGGCGAAGACCTCCTGTCCGGACACCGGGTCGAAGTGTTCGGACAGCGCCTCCGCCAGCTTCGCCGCCTTATCCTCCTGGATTTCGAGCAGCGGAACGACGCCGCGCAGCTGCGCCAGATGGCCGGGGGCCGGGGTGACCACCAGCAGGTGCCCGTCCGGGGCGAGCACGCGGGCATATTCGGCAGCGTTCCGCGGGGCAAAGACATTGAGCACCAGGTCCACGCCGGCGGCGGCCAGCGGCAGGGGCCGCCACAGGTCCCAGACCAGGCACAGGGCACCGGGCACCGCCTGGGCGGCGCGGCGCAGGGCGAATTTGGAGAGGTCCAGGGCTACTGCGGCGGCATCGGGACGCTGCTGCAGAACGTGCGCGAGGTAGTAGCCGGTGCCGGCTCCGGCGTCGAGCACCGCCGGGGCGGCGACCCCGGCGAG
>NZ_JBHTML010000020.1:0-34110 GCF_042679445.1 Arthrobacter sp. GCM10027362 | reverse complement strand
CGGGTGGCGGCGTGCACCGGCAGCGGCCCAAGCGAGGGCACGTCGACGCCGAGCAGCCGCCGGTAGTGCGGATCGAGCGTGGCGACGGCGCCGGCGAAGAGAATACGGTAGCCCGGCCGCTGCGAGGCCGGCAGCGGCGGCCTGCGGACCAGGGACACCACCTCGGCGACCCGCGCGTCGGCGAGCAGTTCGCCGTCGTACCCGGCCAGCTGCTGCTTCAGCTGCGCCATTGTGCGGGGCGGGTCCGGCACGCCCATCAGTTCGGCGGCCGTCGCCCACTCGGCCACGTACCGGTCCGGGCCGCCCGGAATCGGCGGGCCGTAGACGCAGGCGGCCTCGGCGAAGGCCTCGGTGAAGGCCAGATGCACCCAGCGCAGCAGGTGCGGATCATTGGCGCTGTAGCTGCGCCGTTCGCCGCGGGCGTCCGTGTAGCTGCCCTGCACCCGCTCGTGCATCCGCAGCACCCGTTCGCAGCCGGCCCGGGCCGCGGCGGTATCCCCGTAGGTCACGGTGAAGATCCAGCGGATGGTGCGGGCCAGCCGGCCCAGCACATCCTCGCGGTAGGCGGAGAAGTCGTACACCCCGGCCAGCGCGCCCGGATGCAGGGCCTGCACCAGCAGCGCCCGGATGCCGGCCACGATGGTGGTTGTGGAGCCGTGGACGGCCCAGACCGCCGAGTCGGGGCCGAAGTAACCCCCGTCGGTGCCCTGGGCAAAATCCTGCGGCCACCGCGGCGGCTCGTCCGCGCCGGAGAACGTCTTGGCCAGTTCGCGCCGCCAGTCCGATACAACGCTCACGACACCATTATTAGCAGTCCCGTGCCGGAGGATCGAGGGCCTGCGGGCGGCTTTGAAGGGGGACGGCGGGCGGCCCGCAAAGGGGCCGCCCGCCGTGGCGAACCGGAGGTTACCTGACCACCAGGTCCGGATAGTACTTCTCGGTCACGTCCGGATGCGCGCGCAGCCGGCCCTTGAGCATGTTGTTGCCGAAGCTGGCCAGCATCGGATTGTTCGGATCGTCCGAGACGCCGCGGGCCTCGGCCTTGAGTTCGGCCGGCAGCGGGACCGGCTCGATCACCGCGTCCAGGCGCGGGGACCAGAAGAACGGCACGGAGTAGCGGTCCACGCCCGGCGGCGGGGCGGTGACGCGGTGGATCGTGGCGGCGATGTAGCCCTCGGTGGCCACCTCGAGCATTTCGCCCAGGTTCACCACCAGCGCGCCCTCGATCGGCTCGACCTTCAGCCACTCGGTGGCACCCGGAGGCAGCACCTCCAGGCCGCCGACCATGTCCTGCAGCAGCAGGGTGACGAAGCCGTAGTCCGCGTGGCTGCCCACGCCCTGGTCGCCGGCCTCCTCGACGACGCCGCCCACGTAGTGGACCAGCTTGCCCATCCAGTGCGGGGTGCCGCGGAAGGGCTCGTCGAAGTAGTCCTCGGGCAGGCCCAGGCCCACGCCGATGGCGGAGAGCAGTTCGGCGCCCACCTTGGACATCAGCTCGGCCCAGGCCATCGCCTTTTCCCGCAGCTCCGGCAGGGCCTTGTCCGGCCACTGGTTGGGCCCGCGCAGCAGCCAGTAGGGCTGGTCCGCCGGGTAGTCGGTGACCGGCTCGCTCTCGGGGGAGTAGTCCAGCTGTTCGCGTGCATCCGCCCGGCCGGCGGTCACCTCGGTGCCCATCCGCGTGTAGCCGCGGAAGTGCGGGGAGTTGCGGTTGTCCAGGGCCAGGCGCTCGTCCAGCGGCAGGTCGAAGAAGCGCTTGATGACGTCGAACAGCTCGGCAACCTGGCCTTCCGCGGCACCGTAGCCGGTGATCTGGAAAAAGCCGACACGGTGCGCGGCATCGCGCAGCTGCTCGATGAAATCCGCGTTGAATGTCCCGTCCGCGTTACGGGCGGTACGCAGGTCAATTATGGGGATTGATCCGGGAGTATTCGACATGTTCGCACACTAGCACCGGAGCGCATCCGCTGGCTCGTGGCTGTTACGCTTTGTGGCTTGGCATCAGGGTGCGCGCGATCGCGGCCCACGCCTGCAGGAAGGCGGCGCCGGCCTGCTCGTGGACAGCGCGCGGCAGCCCCAGGTGGGCGGGGGTGAGCACCGGGTACGGCTTCAGCGGCACCCCGTCCTCGGGGCGCACGTCCACGTGCACCACCGCGTGTCCGTGGTGGTGCAGCCAGTCCGCCATCGCATAGTCCGTGCGCGAGTCGCCCATGGTCCGCCAGGCATAGGGGACGATCCCGTCCGCGGCCAGCAGCTCCAGGGCCCGCTCCGCGCCCAGGTCCTTGCCCAGCTGGATCGCCTCGATGTCGGTGGCGATGATGGTCGGATCCAGCCGGTAGTCCACCTGGTCGTCGCTGTTGGGCACGTGCCGGTCCAGCCGGCTGGCCCCGAGGTTGAACTTGCCCATCAGGGCCAGGGCATCGGCGTCGAAATCCTGCTGCACCTGCCGGTACTCCTGGTTGCTGACCTCGATCAGCTGCTCCACGGAGACCATGGCGCGCTTGGTTTCATCGAAGAACATGTGGCTCGAGTAGCTGGCCTGGACCAGGGCACGGACCTCGGCGGCATAGTCCTTGGGGACCGAGAGCGAGAGGTCCACATGCACGGTGCCGGGGCCGGTGGAGCCGAAGCTGAACCAGACCGCGCCCTTCTCGCAGACGGCATGGAACCGGACGTCCTCCGGGATGCCCGCCTCCATCAGCGGCAGCATGATCTGCTCGCGGATGAAGGTGTCCGAGCGGCCGGTGTTGAAGACCACCGGCCAGCCGTGCGAGCCCAGCACCAGCAGCGAGTCGATGATCTCCGGCGGGACAGTGCGCGTGACCGGGCTGGCGACGGGACCGTCCACGTCCAGCAGCAGGCCGATCGGCGGCTGGACGGGCCGTGCATGTTTGGCAGGGCCTACGGCGGGGAAAGTCATACCTTATTATCCCCCGCAGATTATCCCCGCAATGCCGCCGGCGGACCCGGCCCGGCTGTGGAAAACCGCTTCCGGCCGGGCAGGACGCCGCCGTGCCCTGCCGGCGCCGGCATGCGTAACCTTTTGGCCACGACCGGTGCTGCGCCTCACAAAAATTGTTCATTTAGGTACCCGGGGAATCTAGGCTTGATCCGTGATCTTCAAATCTGTAGGCGATACCCGACCGTACCCGGAGCATGGCTATGTGACCCCCAGGGACTGGGCGGCCGTGCCGCCGCGCCAGGTACGGCTGGATGAGCTGATCACAACCAAGAGCACCCTGGACCTGGGGGCCCTGCTTGCCGAGGACTCCACGTTCTTCGGCGACCTGTTCCCCCACGTGGTGCAGTGGCGCGGCAATCTGTATCTGGAGGACGGACTGCACCGGGCGGTGCGCACCGCACTGCACCAGCGGGCCCTGATGCATGCGAGGGTGTTGGTGATCGATGACTGAGACCGGTATAACCCCATCAAGGCCCGAGCGCGATTCGGAACCGGAACCGGAGACTGACCGGGAACCGGAACCGGATGAGGAGCCTGACCAAGAACCGGATGACGAGTTCCACCTGCATGGCCACAAGATCATCACCGCGGACGACCTGGACGAGGTGTTCGCGGACGAAGCGGACGAAACGGACGAAGAGGTTGCCGCCCCGCAGCGGCCCACCTGGCGGCGGATCCTGCACGGCGCAGTGCTGACGCTGCTGCTGGCCCTGGTGATCGCCGGCGTCGTGGGGGCGGTGGCCATTATGCGCGGGGACCTGCAGATCCCCGGCTGGGGGCCCAGGAGCCAGGAACCGATCACCTGCCCGTCGGCCACCTACAAGTACCCGGCCAACGATTCCTTCACCGTCAACGTCTTCAACAGCACCACCGAAGGGGGCCTGGCCCGGAAAGCCGCCGAAGCGCTTACCAAGCGCGGCTACAAGGTCGGGGAAGTCGGCTCCAAGCAGCTGAACTACTACGGGCTGAGCGCCGTGGTGGTGTCCGGCAGGAACGGCGAGGCGAACGCGCTGAACCTGCAGCGGAATATAGCCGGTACCGAATACGTTGCCGACGGGCGCCAGGACGACAGCGTGGACGTGATCCTCGGCTCCCGGTACGAGGACCTGGTCCCGGGCAAGAAGGTGGACAAGAAACCCGGGACGCTCAGCTGCCCGCGGCTGGAACAGTCCGGGACGCCGACCGGGGCCGGGACTGCGGCGAAATAGCCGTGACGGAGGGAGGCGGCCCGGGGGAGGCCATGCCGGTATCCGGCGGTCCCCCGGGCACGACGTCTATTGCGCACCGTGCCGGTAGGGGGACCGGGCGCAAGATGGACTGATTCCGGCCGGTCCCTAGCGGCAGCCCTCGGGGCCGCAGGCCGGGCCGTCGGGGGAGCCGGAGAGCACGGTCAGCGGGCTGCGCTCGGCCCAGGCCCGGGCGAGCGCCTGGCTGAACACCTCGGCCGGCTGCGCGCCGGAGATGCCGTACCTGCGGTCCAGCACGAAGAACGGTACGCCGCTGACGCCGAGCGCGCGGGCCTCGGCGATGTCTGTCCGGACCTCGTCCGCGTAGCGTCCGCTTTCCAGCGCCTCGCGGACCTCGGTTTCGTCCAGGCCGAGCCCGGTGCCGGTGCGCACCAGGTAGCCGATGTCGCCAATGTCCTCGCCGTGTTCGAAGTGCCCGGAGAGCAGGGCTTCCTTGGCTTCGGGGCCCAGGCCGTGCTCCTTGGCCAGGTGGAGGAAGCGGTGCGCGGTGAAGCTGTTGGCCACCACAATGGCGTCGAAGTCGTAGGCCAGTCCCTCGCCGGCAGCCTGCGCCGCAACGTGGGCGAACATCTGCCGGACCTGGTCCTGGGGCAGGCCCTTCATCTGGGACAGGTACTCGGTCTCGGTGCCGTCGAAGTGCTCCGGCAGGGTGGGATCCAGTTGGTAGCTGCGCCATTCCACCTCCACCTGGTCCTTGTGCTCGAACTTCTCCAGGGCGGTTTCGAAGCGGCGCTTGCCGATAAAGCACCACGGACACGCAATGTCTGACCAGATTTCAACCTTCATGGTCATTGCCAACGGCAACCATCCGCGGGCTATTCCCGCCGGGCCGGCGCCGCTTCCGCGCCGACCTGCGCTTCGACGGGCCGGACCGTCCGCCGCTTCCGTCCGTGCACGAGGTAGTACACCCCGATGGTGAGGACCACGAGTACGCACAGCGCCGCGTACATGCCCGCGTAGCCGGTCAGCGGCAGGATGAGGCCGAGCAGGACGGGACCGAAGCCTATGCCGGCGTCGAGCATGAGATAGAACGTGGACATGGCCGTGCCCAGCCGCGCCTCTCCGGCGGCGGTCACCGCGATCGCCTGGATGCTGGGCATCAGGGCCCCGAAGCCCAGGCCGGCGAGCACGGCGGAGAGCACGATCGTGGCGGCGGACGGCTCCACCGCCAGCAGCCCCAGGCCGGCGGCGAAGACCACCAGCAGCGGGTAGATGACGATGTTGTCCCCGCGGCGGTCCTGGATCCGCCCGGCGAACAGCCGGGAGACCAGCACGGCCGCCGCGTAGACCAGGAAGAACAGCCCGGCCGCGGACTCCACTGCCTCCTCGCGGGTGTAGGAGACCAGGAACGCGACAATTCCGGAGTAGGCGAAGCCGCCCAGCAGCACCACGGTGGAGACGGGCAGCGCGGACGGCTCGATGATCGAGGCCAGGCTGAAGCGCCGGGCCTTGGGCCTGCGGGCCGTCGCGGCCGGGTCCTCCGCCGGGACGGGCAGCCCGGCACGGGCCGCCGGCCGGCGTTCGGGCAGGCGCAGCATCAGGGCGATCAGCAGCGCGGTGATCGAGGAGGCGGTGCAGAACCAGAAGATGCCCTCATAGTTGCCGCCCGCGGAGAGCCAGACGGCCAGGAACGGGCCGGCGGCGGTGGACAGCGTGGTCGAGAGCCCGAAGTATCCGGTTCCCTCGCTGCGCCGGGCCTGGGGAATGAGGCCCTGCACGGCGGCGACGAGCGCCGTGTTGCCGGCGCCGAACGCCACACCGTGCAGCAGGCGCAGTGCCAGCAGCAGCGCCAGCGTGCCGCTGGGCAGGTAGAGGTAGGAGATCACCGTGTACAGCACGAGGCTGGCGAGCAGCAGCCGCTTGCGTCCGACGGCGTCCATCAGCCGGCCGCTGAAGAGCCGGGCCACCACGGCGCCGACAATGAAGGAACTGGACGCGAAGCCCGCCGCGCTGTCCGAGGCCTGGAACCGCTCCACCGCGTACAGTGCCATGGAGGTGACCAGCAGGTAGTAGACCATGGAGATGAACAGGTTGGTGGCGATCGCGAGGAGGAAGTCCCGGCCCCAGAGTTTTTCCGGCTGTCGTCCGCTTGCGCCCACGTCTGTTTCCTCTCCTCGGCTCCGGCCGGGAAACCACCGCCGGCCAGCACCCAATTATCCTCCCTGCAGCCCTCTCCGTCCTGCGGCACCGCGGGTCCTGCCGGGCCGGCCCGGCTGTTCCGGGCCGGCCTCAGCCTGCCTGGGCCTGCCCGGCCTCGGCGCCCTGGGCGCCTGCCGCAGCTTCCGGCCGGCGCTCCAGCCCGGCCACGGCGTAGGCCTCCTGCTCGTCCAGGGTTTCCTTCGCCAGCAGCTGTTCCACCAGGGATTCCAGCCGCCAGCGGTTCTCGCCCAGGAGCATGCGGGCCCGTGCGTAGCACTGGTCCACCAGGGTCCGGACCTCCTCGGCGACCGCATCCAGCATGCCTTCGGACACCCCGGCCGCCCGGGGGTCACCTTCCTCCGGGAGCACCTGGACCGGGCCGATCCGTTCGGACATGCCCCAGCGGCCGACCATCATGCGCGCCAGCTGCGTGCTGGTCTGCAGGTCGCTCTCCGCCCCGGTGCTGACGACGCCGAAGACCAGCTCCTCGGCCGCCATGCCGCCCAGGGCCCCGACGATCCGGCCCCGCAGGTAGTTTTCGTCGTAGCCGTACCGGTCGGTATCCGGGGTCGAGAGGGTCACTCCGAGGGCGCGGCCGCGGGGAATGATGGAGATCTTGCGCACCGGGTCCGCCCCCGGCTCGAGCATGCCCAGCAGGGCGTGGCCCGATTCGTGGTAGGCGGTCCGCCGGCGCTCCTCGGCCGGCATGACGACATTGCGCACGGTGCCCAGCTGAACCTTCTCCAGCGCGTCGAGCAGGTCCCGCTGGGTCACTTCGGTATGGGCTCGCTTGACGGCCAGCAGGGCGGCCTCGTTGACCAGGTTGGCCAGCTCGGCCCCGGTCATGCCGGGGGTGATCCTGCTGACGGCGTCCAGGTCGGCGTCGGGGCCGAGCCTGACGTTGCGGGCATGGACCCGCAGGATCTGGGCCTGTCCGGCCTGGTCGGGGGCATGGACGGTGATGGACCGGTCGAACCGGCCCGGGCGCAGCAGGGCCGGGTCCAGCACGTCCGGCCGGTTCGTGGCCGCCAGGACAACGACGCCCTCGGAGGAGGAGAACCCGTCCATCTCCGTGAGGATCTGGTTGAGCGTCTGTTCCCGTTCGTCGTGGCCGCCCACGGCCAGGGAGCCGCCCCGTTTCCGGCCGATGGCGTCGATTTCGTCCAGGAAGATGATCGAGGGCGCCATGTTGCGGGCGGCCTGGAAGAGTTCGCGGACCCGGCTGGCCCCTACGCCGACGATCATTTCGATGAATTCCGAGGAGCTGGCGTGGAAGAAGGGGACCCCGGCCTCCCCGGCCGTGGCCCGGGCCAGCAGGGTCTTGCCGGTCCCCGGGGGACCGCTGAGCAGCACGCCCTTGGGCGGTTTCGCCCCAATCGCCTGGTATTTCTGCGGGTCCTTCAGGAAATCCACGACTTCGGAAATCTCCGCTTCGACCTCGTCGATGCCGGCCACGTCCTGGAAGGTGACGCGGATTTTTTCGGAATCCACCGGCTGGAATTTCTTGCCGGCCCCCAGGCCCCCCGTCCCGAACATGCCCGACTGGCGTTTGAACAGCCAGAGGTAGAACAGCACCAGCAGCGCGATCGGGGCAACGGAGATCAGCAGGTTGGCCAGGACGCCGCGCTCCTGCGTCACCGGGGTGGCCCGGACGGTGACATTGTTTTCTTCCAGCTGGCCCAGGAGGTTGTCATCGGCAAAGGCCGGGCGCTCGGTCACGAACTGCCTGTACGTTGATCCTTCGGCGCCCGGCAGCGGCCGCTCGTGCCGGAGGTTGCCCTCGATGCTCTGGCCCCGGGAGAAGATCTCCGCCACGTTGTTGTCGCGCACCTGGGTCTTGAATTCGGTGTATGAAACGGTTTGCGGCCCGCCCTGCTGGTCCTGGATGGACAGCAGCGCAAAGAACCCCAGATACAGCAGGAGCGTCCAGAGCACCGGCCGGAGCCATCCGCGGCCGGGCCCGCGCCCGCCGCCGGCCTTCTGCCCCGGGACGCCCTCCGTCCGCCAGGGAACCCCGCGCCTGCCGTCTCCCGCCGCTGCGGAACTGCGGTCCCGGTCACTGGGACCGGGCGGGAAAGGATCACCCATGATGCCACCCCCGAGCATGCCGTCTTAGCCATCAACTTCAACTGCCGGTTACCTGAACCTCTATACCGCAATCCCCGCCGGGTCAAGGAAGCCGGGAAGGAGTAGCGGAACCCGGATCCGGCACGGGCCTCCGCCCGGTTTGCTGCGGCGTGCAACACAGAATTTACGTCGGTGAAACCTGCGCGGTCCCGCTCCTGCATAGGATCGCTGCATTACGGCGGCTGCGGCGGGGGCTGCGCCGCCGGCGGAGCTTCACACCGGTTTCAGCCCGGCATCCTCATAGCGGTCCTGTTTCGGATTGGAACATGCCATGGACTCTGGAAATATTGCTTGGATTCTCGCCAGTTCCGCGCTTGTCTGCCTCATGGTCCCGGCGCTGGCCCTCTTCTACGGCGGGATGGTCGGCTCCCGGCGCATCCTGAACATGATGATGATGTGCATCGGCGGAGCCAGCCTGGTGGCGGTGCTGTGGGCACTGTTCGGCTATTCCGTCGCATTCGGCAATTCCGTGGCGGGGCTCGGACTCATCGGGAACGTCACCGAGTACATGGGCCTGACCCAGCTGCTCGCCGAGGACCCGGGCGCTTCCCTGCCGGGCGCACTGTTTGCCGCCTTCCAGCTGTTCTTCGCCTGCGTGACGACGGCGCTGGTGGCCGGCGCGGCGGCGGGACGGATGAAGTTCGGGGCCTGGATGCTGTTCGCGGGCCTGTGGGCGAGCCTGGTCTACTTCCCGGTGGCCCACTGGGTGTTCGCCTTCACCTCCGCCGACGGCTCGGTGGCGGGCGGCTGGATCGCCAGCGGCATCAAGGCCATCGACTTCGCCGGCGGCACCGCCGTGCACATCAACGCCGGCGTCGCGGCGCTGGCCCTGGCCCTGGTCCTCGGGCGCAGCACGGGGTGGCCGAAAACGCAGCACACCAAGCCGCACAGCAGGCCGCTGGTGCTGGTGGGGGCGGGCCTGCTGTGGGTGGGCTGGTTCGGCTTCAATGCCGGTTCCGCCCTCACGGCCGGGCACGCCGCCGCCGTCGTTTTCCTGAACACCGCGGTCGCCGCCGCGGCGGGGCTGCTGGCCTGGGCGCTGGTCGAACGGCTCCGGCTCGGGGCCGCCAGCAGCATGGGGGCAGCCTCCGGCCTGATCGCCGCCCTGGTGGCCATCACTCCTGCCTGCGGGGCCGTCAGCCCGCCCGGGGCCCTGGCCATCGGCGCCATCGCCGGTGCGGTGTGCTCGCTGGCGATTGAGTGGAAGTACCGGCTCGGCTTCGACGATTCCCTCGACGTCGTCGGCGTCCACCTGGTCGGCGGCCTGATCGGCACGCTCCTGATCGGGCTGTTCGCCACCGATGCCGCGCCCAACGGCGTCAGCGGGCTGTTCTACGGGGGCGGGTTCGGGCAGCTCGGGATCCAAGCGGTTGCCAGTGCGGCGGTCCTGGCCTACTCCTTCGCGATGACCTGGGTCATTGCCAAGGTCATCGACAAGGCCATGGGCCTGCGGATCGACCCGGCCGACGAACTGCGCGGGATCGACTTGGCGGCCCACGCCGAATTCGCCTACCTCAGCGACGAAGAGCCCGTGGACCTGGGCGCGCCCCGCCGGGCCTGAGGAGAACGGACGGGCCGGCACAGCAGAAGGGGCCGTGCGGATCGCACGGTCCCTTCGGTTTCTATCGCCTGCCGCTTGCCGGTGTCAGGATTCGACCTTCTTCTGTTCCTGCTGTCCGGCCGATCCCTCGACGGCTTCCTGCTTGCGCCCGGACATGATTTCGATCTTCCGCGGCTTGGTCGCCTCGCTGACCGGGATGGTCACGCTCAGCACGCCGTTGTCGTAGTGGGCGGAGATGTGCTCCACGTCGATGTCCTGGCCCAGGGTCAGCTGGCGCAGGAAGGAACCGCCTTCGCGTTCCCTCAGCAGCCACTTGGTGCCCTCGGCTTCCTTCATCGTCCGCTGGGCGCGGATGGTCAGCATCTGGCCGTCCACGTCGACGTCGACCGAACCCGGATCCACGCCCGGCAGGTCGGCGTTCAGGATGTAATGGTCGCCTTCACGGTACAGATCCATCGGCATCATACGAGGTCCTTCCCGTGTGCCGAGCAGGGCCCGCGACATGCGCTCCAGCTCCTGGAATGGATCAAACCTGGCCACCATGGTTACCAGCTCCTTTCTTCTGTTGTTCCCTAAAGTTGAGTCCTGTCCGCTCAACTATGGATATATTAGCTCGCTGTGCGCGGAAGCGGAAGAGGGTTTTAACCCCGAAATGGGATCCTGCTCCGGGCTTGGAACGGGAGCAGGATCCCATTTCGGGGAAGGGGGTAGGGGTGGGGGAGCCTCCCCCGGGCCCCTACCGCTTGAGGGTGAGGTCGATGATTTCCAGGATGTACGGGGCGACGATCTGCTGTGAGACGCGCAGGTCCGCCACGAAGGTGCCTTCCGCCCCGCTGTCGACCCATTCCGCGACGGTCTCCAGGTCTTCCAACGTCCGGATGACCGCCGAGCGTGCGCCGAAACCTTCGGCCAGCCTGGCGAAGTCCACCTGCTCGATCTGCATAATGCGCTCGTCGAGCCCCTGGGAGCCGTACTGGTGCACCTCGGCGCCGTAGCCGGCGTCGTTGAAGACCAGCACGATGGCGCTGCGGGCGGCCCTGACCAGCGTGTCCAGGTCCGGCAGTCCCATGAGCCCGCCGCCGTCGCCGGTAACCACCACCGTGGTCCGTTCCGGACGGGCGAGGGCCGCTCCGGCCGCGGAGGGCAGCCCCAGGCCGATGGACTGGAAGGTAGTGCCCACCAGTGCGATGCTGTCCGGTGACGGCAGGTCGAAGTACGTATTGGCCCAGCCGATGAAGTGCCCGCCGTCGGAGACCAGTTGGCGTTCCGCCGGCAGGATCTCGTTCAGCCGGCGCATGGTGCTGCGCGGGTCCAGCCGCCCATCCGGGGCGGCATCTTCGCCGGGCTCGCGGTCGAACTGCAGCAGTGAGCCGCGTGCCGCTTCGGCCGCGCCGTCCCAGGGAAGCCCCGGCAGACCCCCGGGTGCGGCTGCCGCGACCCCGGCGGCGATCGCCTGAACCGCCAGTGCCGCGTCGGCGTGGATAAAGAGGTCCACGCGGGGGTTCGTCGCCTGCCCGTTCACGTCGACCTGGATGAGGGTGGCCTCGGGCGAGAACGCATGCCCGAAGGAAGTGGTGAACTGGTTCAGCCCGGCCCCGACGGCCAGCACCACATCCGCGGCGCGGATCAATTCCGCGGACGCCTCGGAGGCGAAACCCCCGGCGACGCCCAGGTCGTATGCGCGCCCGGCAAAGGTTCCCCGGGCGGGTGCGCTGGCAGCGCTCAGCGCCCCCAGGGCATCGGCGAGTTCGGACAGTCCGGCCTCCGCTTCGCGGGCGCCCCGGCCGGCGAGGATCAGCGGACGCCGGGCAGCCAGCAGCGCCTCGACGGCCTGCCGGACCCGGTCTTCTGCCGGCGCCTGCGGAGCGGGAACGGGCGGCAGGACCAAAACGCCTTCGTCTGCGGCAGGGGAGGTGCCGACGTCGTAGGGGATGGCCAGCACGACGGCGGTGCGCCCGGCAAGCGCAAAATGCAGGGCGTCCAGCGTGGTACGGCCGGCATCGTCGGGGCCGACGGTAAAGGTGCGCACACCCAGGGCGGCGGCGATGGCGGACTGGTCCACATCCCACGGCCGGGGACCCGTAGTCGGGGCGTCGCCGACGACGAGGACCAGCGGCGTGCGGGCCTGGGCGGCTTCGGCCAACGAGGTGAGGGTATTGGTGTAGCCCGGACCGAAGGTGGTGGTGGCCGCGGCCATCCGACGGCAGACCCGGTAGTAGGAATCTGCGGAGGCGACCGTGGCGGTCTCGTGGCGCACGGCGGTCATCCGGATCCCGGTCCGGGCTAGGGCATCCACGAAATAGGCGTTGCCGTTGCCCATCAGGGCGAAGACGTGCTCGATGTGGGCGGCGATGGTTTCGGCGACGCGTTCGGAAACTGTTGTCATGTTCGTCTTTCGCTAGGGGAGGATAGGCGGCCTAGACGGCGCCGCCGTGGCGTTCGATGGCTTGGGCAGCCTTCCCGCGGACCAGGACGGCGTGGCGGAGCAGCGACTCCCGTGCGGCCGCGGCGTCGCGGCGGCTCAGCGCATCGGTCAGCTCGACCAGATGGGCGGTGTCCAGCCAGGTGCCCCATTCGTCGGCGGCCAGGGTCTCGCGCCACAGTCCGGTCAGGCCCATCTGCCGGTAGGCGCTGGTCAGTTGCGGCGACTGGGCCAGGGCGACGATGCGCTCATGGAAGTCCGAGGCCAGCTCGAGGAAGGCCGCCAGGCCGGCACCGTCGGCCGCGGAGGATCCGGCGGCTGCCGCCGCGAGCAGGGCGGTGGTTTCGCTCAGCCGGTCCACATCCTCGTCGGTGAGCCGGCCGAGGTGGGCATCGATCACGCCGACCTCGATGGCCGTCCTGGCATCAAAGAGGCTGGTTGCGAGTTCGATGGTGATCGGCGTGGGAGTGAACGAGCCGTCATCGGCGCGGACGGCCAGCCCCTCCGCGGAGAGCCGGATCAGGGCGTTGTGCACGTCCTCCGGATCCACGCCCAGGCCGGCGGCGGTGGCCTCGACATCGAGCGTTTCCCCGGGACGCGTGGTCCGGGTCAGTACCGCCTTGCGCACTGCCGCGTAGGCCGTGTTCTCCCGGATGCGCTCAAGGCGGCCGAACTTGCCGCGGAAGTAGGCCAGCGGCTCGCCGGGCCGGACGCCGGCCGAGACCACGCGGGCCAGGAAGACGGTGTGCGTGCCGCCGGCGGCGGTCTCCTCGACAACGCATTCAATGCTTGCCAACGCGCCGTCCAGCAGGGGGACGCCGTGCGGGGAGAACGAGTAGTCCACCTCCTCGTACTTGCTGCCCTTGGAGGAGGCGAAGTTCATGGCCAGCGCTTGTTGTCCGTCGGCCAGGATGTTCACGGCAAAGCGTCCAGACTCAAGGACGCCGCCGTGCGTGGAACTCTTGCGGTTGAGACAGACAAGCATCATGGGCGGATCCATGGACAGCGACGAGACGGCGGAGACGGTGCTGCCGTAGAGGTGCCCGCCGGCGGCCGCAGTGATGACCGTGACGCCGCTGGCGAAGTGCCCGACGACGTTCCGGAACGTCCCGTCGTCGACCTCGGCGTAAAGGTCCTGCTCCGCTTTCCCAATCATGTGCACATCGGTCCTTTCTGAAGTTTTCCGGGCATTTTTCTGTGTGTCCTGCGCCACTCCGTTGGCTGCCATATTAGGTCGAATCCGTAACCGTTCAATAGTGTTGTGATTTAAATAACAACACTATTGACCCAATTACGTAACTATCGTTAGATCGAACAGTCCAAACTTGTAGCGAACATCACAGCGCCGGAACATCGGTAGGGATTCACGCAGCGGGACTGCTCCGGTGGCCGAGAGAAAGGAGTGCGTCGTGGCGCACACATCCAACAAGCACATGGTGCTGAGCATCTTCATGATCACCGCCGGCTACCACTACGACAGCTGGACCATGCCGGGCAGCCGGGTGGAGGAGCTGGGCCGGCTGGACCTGGTCAAGGAAATGGCGCAGAAGGCCGAGGCGGCGAAGCTGGACATCATGTTCTTCGGGGACGTCTCTTCGGCCGGGCGCATCCCCGGTGCGGACCCCACCGTCTCCGGCCACTATGAGCCGTTCACCACGCTGGCCGCGCTCTCGCAGCACACCAGCAACATCGGCATGATCGCCACGGCCTCCACCAGCTTCTACGAGCCCTACAACCTGGCCCGCCTGATGGCCGGGCTGGACGAGATGAGCGGCGGCCGTGCCGGGTGGAACATGGTCACTTCCAGCGTTGGCCACGAGAACTTCGGCATCACCGAGGCAGGCAGCAGCGAGGAGCGCTACCGCAGGGCGACCGAGTTCGCGGACGTGGTTACGCGCCTGTGGGACAGCTGGGCCGATGACGCCATGGTCTGCGACCGCCAGGCCGGGATCTGGGCGGACCCGGAGCGGATCAGGCCGCTGCGCCACACCGGGGAGTTCTTCGACGTCCAGGGCCCGCTCAACATGCGCCGCCCGGTGCAGGGCCGTCCGGTCCTGGTCCAGGCCGGTTCCTCCGCGGCCGGCCTGGAGTTCGGTTCGCGTTTCGCCGACGCGATCTACACCACCCAGCCGGTGAAGGAAGACTCGATGGCCTTCTGCCGGCAGTTCAAGGGCCTCGTCGCCGGCCACGGCCGGAACCCGGACCACGTCAAGGTCATTCCCGGCATCGTCCCGATCCTCGGCGCGACCGAGAAGGAGGCCCAGGACGTGATGCGCAACCTGGGCGACCACGTCAACATGGCCAGCGGCCGCTACCTGATGGAGAACCGCCTCGAGATGAAGCTCGACGAGATCGACCTCGATGAGCGCATCCCGGCCAGCTACTGGCGCCGGGGACCGGTGAAGCAGTCCAGGAGCCGGTGGGAGGTCTTCCGCCACCTGTCCGAGGACAAGGGCTACACGCTGCGCGAGCTGATCCTTGAGCACTCCCGCGGCCACGGCCACCAGTGGGTCGCCGGCACGGCCTCGAAGGTCGCCGATGTGATGGTGGACTGGTTCGAGTCCGGGGCCTGCGACGGCTTCAACCTCAACGCCCCGTACATCATGGGCGGCTTCGACGCCATTTGCGACCTGCTCGTCCCCGAACTGCAGAACCGGGGCTACTTCCGCGAGGAGTACGAGCACAGCACGCTGCGCGGGAACCTGGGCCTCGAGCGCCCGGCCGCCTGGGACAAGCAGCCCGAGTCGGCGCTGCAGGCTTGATTCCGCATTACGGCACGAAAGGCAGCACATGAGCAACACCATCAGCTACATCTCGCCTGTGGGCATGCTCGGAGGCGGATTTACGGAGTCGTACTTCAACGACGCCGTGGCCCGGCACCGGGTCGACTTCATTGCGGTCGACTCCGGGTCCACCGACGGCGGAGCCAACAACCTCGGCGCCGACCTGCCCTTCAACTCGCGGGAGGCGATCAAGCGGGACCTGCGGATCCTGGTCCGCGCCGCCCGCCGGCACCGGATCCCACTTCTGGTCGGCTCCTGCGGAGGCTCCGGCGGCAACTACAACCTGGACTGGGTGCACCGGATCGTGCGGGAGATCGCCGGGGAAGACGGGCTGAGCTTCACCACGGCGCTCATCCCGGCCGAGGCCGACCGGGACGTGCTCGTGGAGAAGTATCGGGCGGGCAAGATCCGCGCCCTCAAGCACGCACCCCGGATCGACGAGTCGACGCTGCGCGATACCCGGGGCATCGTGGCGATGATGGGCGCCGAGCCCATTATCGCGGCGCTGGAAGGCGGCGCCGACGTCGTGCTGGCCGGCCGCTCAAGCGATGCCGCGCTGTTTGCCGCCGTCCCGCTCATGCGCGGGCTGCCGGCCGGGCTGGCCTGGCACGCGGCGAAGATCATGGAGTGCGGCGGGGCCGCGGTGGCGCAGATGACCAAGCCCGAGGGCATGGTCTGCACCCTGACCCAGGAGTGCTTCGAGCTCGAACCGGTCAGTCCCGAGCAGTCCTGCACCCCGATCAGCGTCGCCTCCCACGCGCTGTACGAAACGGCCAACCCGCTGGTGATGCTCGAACCGGGCGGCGCGATGCACCTGGAGGACGTCACCTACGAGGCCGTCGACGAGCGCCGGGTGCGCGTGCGGGGCAGCCGCTTCGAGGAACACGGCTACACCGTCAAGCTCGAGGGCGCGGCCCTGGTCGGCTATCGCTCCCAGGTCTTCGGCGGCATCACCGACCCGGTGATCCTGCGCGATTTTGAGGCGTGGTTCGAGCAGGCCAAGGACGGCGCGCTGCATGCGGTGGTGCGCACCTACGGCCAGGAAACCGTTGACAAGTGTTCCATCGCCTACCGTGTGTACGGGCGCAATGCCGTCATGCCGGCACGACCGGCAGGAGGCGGCAACGACCACGAGGTCGCGGTACTGCTGCTGGTGACGGCCCCAACCCAGGAGCTGGCCCACGCCATCGCCTACCAGGCCGGACACACCATGCACCATTTCCCGGTACCGCGCTGGCAAGGGCTGGTGTCCAACCTCGCGTTCCCGGTGACCCCGCACGTGACGGACCTCGGCCCCGCCTACAGCTTCGTGCTGAACCACGTGGTGGAGCTTGAAGATCCGCTGGAACTGTTCCGCATCGACTACTCAGCCGAATACCAGGAGGCCTAGGCCATGGCAGCACTTGGCGAGCTCGCGCAGCTGATCAGAAGCAAGAACGCGGGCCCGTGGACCCTGACGGTGGACATCATGTTCCCGGACGCGCAGACCTTCGAACACGTCGTCGCCAGCGGCGCGGTCACCCCAGCCGCGGTGGGGCCCCTGCTCGGCGTCGACCCGGGTCTGATCGAGATGTTCAACTACGCGCCGGCCAACGCGATCAAGTTCAGCTTCCCGCGCCAGTACCCCAACGGGCATCCCGAGGACACCGATGCCTTCGGCGGGCAGCAGTTTGCCCCGCTGGTGGACTTGGAAATCCCATCCCCGAACGCCGAGCCGCAGCAGACCGCAGCGGCCGGAGCCCTGCGTTAGCCCAGTTCCCTTCAGTGAAAGGTTTGCAGCGATGAACATCCCGATGAAGCGAAAGTTCACACGGCCGGCGCGTCTCGGGCTGGTGGCGCTCGCCGCCGCGGCCGCGGTGGCCCTGTCCGGCTGCTCCGGCGGCTCCACGGCCTCCGAGGCCGGCACCACCCATATCACGGTCGGTGCCCCGACCTCCGTCTTCTCGGTGCCGGTCCGCTACGGCATCGAGTCCGGGATCTTTGAAAAGGCCGGCCTGGATGTCGAGGTAGTCGATATCAAGTCCACCAGCGACGGCGCCGCCCTGCTGGCCAACGGCGAGATCCAATTCTCACAGGCCGATGTGCACAACACCATCCTCGCCCGTTCCCAGGGGACGGATCTGGCCATCGCGGCGCCTATGGCCGTGACGGCCACTGAACCTCCGGCCGACGGCATCGGCTTCGGCAACCTCCTGGTCTTGGAGGACTCCGGCCTGTCCTCGCCGAAGCAGCTGGAGGGCAGGAAAATCGGGACCAACACGATCGGCGGGACCGCGTACCTGGACTTCGTCCAGAAACTGAAGTCCGAGGGGGTGGAGATGGACAAGGTGGAATGGATCCAGGTTCCCGGTCCGCAGTTGGTGTCCGCGCTGAGGCAGGGGCAGGTTGACGCCATCACCGTCGCCGAGCCCAACGGCACCATCGCGCTGCAGCAGGGCGGGGTCAAGGTCCTCGACAATGCCGATGACGCCATGAAGGGCGCACCCAACTTCGGCTACGCCAGCTCCCTGAAGTGGCTGCAGGAGAATGCCGACACCGCGAAGAAGTTCCAGGCGGCCGTCCTGGAGGCCAACAAGGCCATTAACGCCGACCGCGCCAAGGCCGAGGAAACCATCGCCGGCTACATGGACCTGGATGCCGAAGTCGTGAAGAACGTGCGGCTGCCCCACTATGCCGAGGAGCCCTTCACCCCGGCGGCGGTCCAGCCCGTGGCCGACCGGCTGGTGGAGTTCGGCGTCCTGGCCAAGGACAAGATGCCGTCCCTCGACGATGTGGTCTGGGCCCAGTAGTGGCGGGGTACCGGATGCCGGTCCGTCGCAGAAGGAGTGACTGTGACATCACAGCTTGAATCCCGGGCCCAGGCTCCGGCCACCGCGGTGGCTCGGCAGCCTGGGACGCGGCACCGCCGCGCCGCAGGCACGCCGGGCGGCCGGTGGCAGATGCGCCTGCTGCAGGTGGCCGCCGTCGTCGGCTTCTTCGCCCTCTGGGAGCTGTTTGCGCTGACCCCCACGGCGGCCAAAGCCGATATGCCGGGCGCGCTGGAGTCCATCGGCCGGCTCGGCGAACTGGTGCTGACGGGCAAGTACTGGGCGGCGCTGGCGTCCACCACCGGTTCCTGGGCGGTGGCACTGGCCGCCTCAATCGTGATCGGCGTGCCGGCCGGGCTGGCCATCGGGCGCAGCCGCAGGATCCTCGACAGCACCAAGTGGAGCATCGACTTCCTGCGGACCATCCCGTCGGTCGCCTTCATTCCGCTGGCGCTGCTGCTGATGGGCCGGACGCAGGCCATGGTGATCGTCGTCGCGGTCATTCCGGCGGTCTGGCCGCTGGTCATCCAGGCCATCTACGCCGGCCAGCAGGCCGATCCGGTGCTCGGCCGCGTGGCCCGGTCCTTCCGGCTGACCGTGGCGGACAGGATCAGGTACGTGCTGGCACCGGATGTCCTCGCCTTCGTCTGGCCCGGCCTGCGCCTGGCCACCACCGCGGCCCTGCTGGTCACGGTCAGTGCCGAACTGATCGGCGGCAGCAAAGGGATCGGCAGCGAAATCATGAACGCGCAGATCTACAACCGCTCGGCCACGCTGTACGCCTGGGTGCTGACCGCCTGCTTCCTGGGCCTGTTGATCAATGCGGTCCTGGCGGTGCTGCAGCGGAAGCTGCTGTGGTGGCACCCGTCGATGAGAGGAAAGCAGCGATGAAACCAACCCGCAAGCTCTGGGCCCGGACCGGGGCCGGCCTGGCCTGGCACCTGTGGCTGCCGGTCCTGCTGGTGGCAGTTTCGCTGGTCCTCAGCCAGCAGTTCGCCTCGCACTACTTCCCGCCGCTGCAGACCATCGCCGAACAGACCTGGGCCATCTGGTTCCACGGCGGCGGCCTGGCGGAGAACCTGCTGCCCAGCCTGCTCCGGCTGCTGGCCGGCTTCGGCGCCGCCGTGGTGGCGGGCGTGCTGCTGGGCACGCTGCTGGGCCTGATGCCCCGCACCGAGGAAGCTCTCCGGCCCCTGACCGACGCGTTCCGGGCGATTCCCGGAGCGGCGCTGCTGCCGATCGCGCTGATGTTCTTCGGCACCGGCGAAGCCATGAAGATCGTGCTGGTCGCCTTCATCTCCATGTGGCCGATCATGCTCAACACCATCGAAGGCGTGCGTTCGGTGAATCCGACCCTCGGGCAGGTCATGGAGTCATTCCAGCTGCGGCGGCTGGACCGCTTCTGGCACATCTACCTGCCGGCCGCCGCGCCCCAGGTGTTTGCCGGGGCACGGACCGCCCTGGCCATCGGGGTGGCGGTGATGGTCGTCGTCGAAATGTTCGGCACCCCCGGCGGCCTGGGGTACTTCATCCGGCACGCCCAGGAAAACTTCCAAGTGGTGGCCATGTGGACCGGCATGCTGGTGCTGGGCGTCTTCGGCTACCTGCTCAACGCACTGTTCCGCAGCTTTGAGAAGCGGATTCTGAACTGGCACCATGCCATGGTTGCCCATACCCAAGGAGCCTCCTCATGACCGACACGACCAGCAACCAGGCGGCCCCGGCACCGCTGCTGCGGATGGACAACCTGGGCTTCTCCTATGGCGAGAAGGAGATCCTGCGCGGGCTGAATGCGGAAATCGGAACCGGCGAACTGGTCTGCATCGTCGGCCCGTCCGGGGCCGGCAAGACCACCCTGCTGCAGTGCCTTTCCGGCCTGCGTCCGGCCACCACCGGCGCGGTACGGTTCCGCGGCCGCCCGATCACCGGGCCGCCGGCGGAGATGGCGGTGGTCTTCCAGGACTACTCCCATTCGCTGATGCCGTGGCTGAGCGCGCTGGACAACGTGGCCCTGCCGCTGAAATCCGCTGGGCTGGGCAAGAAGGAGCGGCGGCAACGCGCACTGGAGGCCCTGGAGGAGGTGGGGCTGGCCGGCTCGGAGCAGAAGTACCCCTGGCAGCTCTCCGGCGGCATGCAGCAGCGCGTGGCCATCGCCCGCGCCCTGGCCTACCGTCCCGCGGTCATTGTGATGGACGAGCCCTTCGCCTCCGTGGACGCCCAGACCCGCGCGGACCTGGAGGACCTGACCCTGCGGGTGCGCGAGCACCTGGACATCACCGTCCTGCTGGTCACCCACGACATCGACGAGGCCGTGTATCTCTCGGACCGGGTGATGGTGCTGGCCGGCAAGCCCACCACCGTGGCGGACATGATCACGGTCGACCTGGGCCGCGAGCGGGACCAGATCGAGACGAAGGCCGACCCGCGCTTTGCCGGGCTGCGCTCGCGGGTCTACCGGCTCATCCGCCGGCCCGACACCGCCGACGCCGCCCTGGCCGCTTCGCGCCGCTGACCACCCGCCGACCCGCACACCATGAAAGGCATGGGCATGACCACATCCGCGCCAACCGGGACGGCCGCCGCCGTTACCGCCGCCCTGGCAGAATTCGCCGCCGGGCTCAGCTGGGAACAGATCCCGGAGCCGGTGCGCGAACGGGCCGTGCTGCTCGTGACGGACACCCTGGCCAGCATCGTCGGCGCGCAGACGCTGGATTCCACCCTCACCCTCGCGGCGGGGCTGGAGGCTGCGGGACTGCTGGGAGGCACCGCCAGGGTCCCCGGCCGGGCCGGCAGCTGCTCGCCGTACGCGGCCGCGCTGCTGTCCGGAGCCGCCGCGCACAGCCTGGATTTCGACGACACGCACGCCCCCGCGCAGCTGCACCCCGGTGCCCCGGTGATCGCCGCTGCCCTGGCGGCGGCGCAAAGCGTGGACGCGGACGAGCGGCAGCTGATCACCGGCGTGATCGCCGGCTACGAGACGATGACCCGGATCTCCTACGGCCTGGATCCGGACGCCCACGCCCGGCGGGGCTTCCACCTGACCGCCACCACCGGCGTCTTCGGCGCCGCGGCGGCCGCCGGAGCTATCCTCGGGCTGACCCCAGCACAGCTGGAGCACGCCTGGGGCACCTGCCTGAGCCTGGCCGCCGGCTCCGGCCAGTTCCTGGTCAACGGGGCCTGGACCAAGCGCTTCCACGTGGGCGCGGCCGCCGCGTCCGGCTACCTGGCGGCCGAACTGGCCGCCAAGGGGTTCACCGGCGCGGCCGCGGCGCTGGAGGGGCGGGACGGGTTCTACAACCTCTACTCGCCCAGCCCCCGGCCGGCGGACGCACTGCAGGGGCTCGGCGAGGTCTGGGAAACGCTGGCGGTGGGACTCAAGCCCTACCCGTGCTGCCGGGCGATCCATGCCCCGCTCGACGCGGTGTTCGAACTGCTGGACCGGGGCGGATTCACGGCCGGGGACATCGAGCACGTGCTCGTCGGCATGCCCGAGCGGTGCGTGGCGATTACCGGCCAGCCGCAGGAGCGCAAGCGCGATCCGCGCAACGTGGTGGACTGCCAGTTCTCCGTGCACCTGTGCCTCGCACTGGCGCTGACCCGGGGACGGATCACGTTTGCTGACTACCCGGATGCCCTGGAGGATGCCGGTCTCCGTGAGCTCATGGGCCGGATCGACGCCGTCGTCGACGCCGAGGCCGACGCGGAGTACCCGCAGGTCTTCCCGGGCCGGATCCGGATTACCCTGCGGGACGGACGCGTGCTCAGCCACTATGTCCGGGTTCCCCTCGGAGAACCGGAGAACATGCTCCCGACGTCCCGGCTGCGGGAGAAGTTCACGGGACTGGCGGCCGGGATCCTTGGCGGCGCGGGAGCCGGCGCACTGTTCGACCACGTCGGCGAACTGGGCAGGCAGCCGCGGCCCGTTACCGCACTCCTGGAGCGCAGCATCCCGGAGCCGATACTATTGGAACAGAATTGAATAATTTCGAATTTGAGCATTACACATGAGGAAGGGAGCCGTCATGGCGATCGCACGGGCGGGCAAACGGCGCAACAAGCTGGCCCCGTCGCTGCTCGCCGATGACATCACGTTCCTCATCGCGAAGGCACGCAGCATGGCGACGGCGATGGCGAACCAGCGGCTGAACCGCTACGACCTTGATTTGAGGATGTATTCGGTGCTCTCGGTAGTCAAGCACGGAGACGGGCCGTCCCAGCGCGAGCTGGCGGACTTCCTGGTGCTCGATGCCCGCCAGGTCATGTACGTTATCGACGCCTTGGAGTCCCGGGCGCTGGTGGAGCGCACCACCGACCCGGCCGACCGGCGCTCGAACATTATCCGCGCGACCGAGAAAGGCCTTGATGTTGTCGAGAAGGCCGAACATATCGTGCGCCAGGTCGAAGACGAGTATCTCGCGGTCCTGGACCCCGACCAGGTGCAGAATCTGAGGACCCTGCTCAACCGGGTGGTCAACCCACCCACGGGACTTGACGAGGACTAAGCCACTTCACACCGAAATGGGGTCCTGCTGCGCATATCCTGCAGCAGGACCCCATTTCGCGGGATGAGGAAGGTGCTTCCGCAGGGCCGGCCGGCCCGCCCGGCCTTCGGGCTGCCTGTGGCGAAAAAGCGTGGACCGGCGGCCCTGCGGAAAGTTGTGGAAGGTTCTAGGCGGCGATCAGTTCCTCCTCGGTGACCTTCTCGCGCAGGAAGCGCTCGTAGGCCGGGAGGGTCAGGAAGGCCGGGAACTCCTGGCCCAGGGCGACCTCCTCGAAGATCTCGCGGGCGTCGTCGAAGCGGTCCCCGTCAAAGCGCGGCATCCTGGCGAACTCCTCCTCGAGCAGCTCGCGCACCCAGTGGTCCGAGACGATCTCGCCGTGGTCGGTCACCGCGCGCACATGGATCCACTGCCAGATCTGCGAGCGGGAGATTTCCGCGGTGGCGGCGTCCTCCATCAGGTTGTTCAGGGCCGCGGCGCCGTGGCCGCGCAGCCAGGACTCGATGTACTGGATGCCCACCCACAGGTTGGTGCGGATGCCGGCCTCGGTGATCGAACCCTGCGTGCCGGCAATGTTGAGCAGTTCCCTGTCGTCCGGGGTGACGTCCTCGCGGGTGCGGTCCACCTGGTTCGGGCGGCCCTTCAGCACGCCGTCGAACACCTCGCGGGCCACCGGCACCAGGTCCGGGTGCGCCACCCAGGAGCCGTCGAAGCCGTCGTTGGCCTCGCGGGTCTTGTCCGCGCGCACCTGCTCGAACGCCCGGGCGTTGATTTCGGGGTCCCGGCGGTTGGGGATGAAGGCGGCCATCCCGCCGATGGCCAGCGCGCCGCGGCGGTGGCAGGCCCGGACCAGTTGCTCGGTGTAGGAGCGCATGAACGGGGCGGTCATGGTCACCTGGGTGCGGTCCGGCAGCACGAACCGGGGCCCGCGGTTCCGGAAGTTCTTGATCACCGAGAAGATGTAGTCCCAGCGCCCGGCATTCAGGCCCGCGGCGTGCTCGCGCAGCTCGTAGAGGATCTCCTCCATCTCGAACGCGGCGGTGATGGTCTCGATCAGCACGGTGGCCCGGATGGTGCCCTGCGGGATGCCCAGGAGGTCCTGGGCCAGGATGAAGACGTCGTTCCACAGCCGGGCCTCGAGGTGGCTCTCGATCTTGGGCAGGTAGAAGTACGGTCCGCGGCCCTGCGAGATCAGCCGCTGGGCGTTGTGGAAGAAGTACAGCCCGAAGTCCACGATCCCGCCGGCCACCGGCTCGCCCTTGATCAGCATGTGCTTCTCGGGCAGGTGCCAGCCGCGCGGGCGGACCACAATGGTGGGCAGGTCCGTGAGCTTCTCGCCGCGGACCTTGTATTCCTTGCCGGCGTCGGTGGTGAAGTCGATCTGCCGGTCCAGCGCGTCGCGCAGGTTCAGCTGCCCGTTGATGACGTTGGCCCAGGACGGGGTGGAGGAGTCCTCCATGTCCGCCAGCCAGACCTTGGCCCCGGAGTTCAGCGCGTTGATGGTCATCTTCCTATCCACCGGCCCGGTGATCTCCACCCGGCGGTCCTCCAGCCCCGGGGCAATGGGGGCGACCTGCCAGGAGGAGTCCTCACGGATGTGGCGGGTCTCCTCCAGGAACTTCGGGTCCTCGCCGCGGGCAATCCGGCGGCGCCGCTCCTCGCGCAGCTGCAGCAGCTCCCGCCGCCGCTCACTCGTGGCCCGGTGCAGCTGCGCCACGAACTCCAGCGCCTGCGGGGTCAGGATCTCCTCCTGCCGCCGCACCGGCGTCGCCGTCAGTTCAATACCGTTCAAAGTAATCGGGTCATTCATCGGAATCACTCCAAAATCAAGGTGACCTTTCGAAGCTGCGCCAGGACGACGCCGTCGAAAGGTGAGCTGGGAAGGGAGCCGGAGCGGGGCGGCCGGAAGGGCCCTTTAATGCTTCCGGCGAGCTCTGCGAGCCGGAAGTTTCGTTGGGCCCGTGGCCGCCCCGCGCAGGCGGTGGCGACAAGCGCCGTCGTACTAGTGGAACTGGCCTTCTTCGGTGGATCCCACCAGGGCCAGGGTCGACGCATTCGGGTTCAGCGCCGTGGAGATGGTGTCGAAGTAGCCGGTGCCCACTTCGCGCTGGTGCTTGGTGGCGGTGTAGCCGCGGTCCTCGGCGCCGAATTCGCGCTCCTGCAGCTCGACGTAGGCGCTCATGCCTTCCCGGGCGTAGCCGTGGGCCAGGTCGAACATCGAGTAGTTCAGGGCGTGGAAGCCGGCCAGGGTGATGAACTGGAAGGTGAAGCCCATGGCCCCGAGTTCGCGCTGGAACTTGGCGATTGTGTCGTCGTCCAGGTGCTTCTTCCAGTTGAAGGACGGGGAGCAGTTGTAGGAGAGCATCTGGTCCGGGAACTCGGCCTTGACCGCCTCGGCGAACTTGCGGGCCAGCTGAAGGTCCGGGGTGCCGGTCTCCATCCAGATCAGGTCCGAGTACGGCGCGTAGGCCTTGGCCCGGGCGATGCACGGTTCGATCCCGTTGCGGACCTTGTAGAAGCCCTCCGGGGTGCGTTCGCCGGTGATGAACTCCTGGTCCCGCTCGTCCACGTCCGAGGTGATCAGGGTGGCGGCCTCGGCGTCGGTCCGGGCGATGATCACGCTCGGGGTGCCGGCGACGTCGGCGGCCAGCCGGGCCGCGTTCAGCGTCCGGATGTGCTGCTGGGTCGGGATGAGCACCTTGCCGCCGAGGTGGCCGCACTTCTTCTCGGAGGCGAGCTGGTCCTCCCAGTGCACGCCGGAGGCGCCGGCGGCAATCATGGACTTCATCAGCTCGTAGGCGTTCAGCGGGCCGCCGAAGCCGGCCTCGGCGTCGGCCACGATCGGCACCAGCCAGTCCTCGACGGTCTGGATGCCCTCGGAGTATTCGATCTGGTCCGCGCGCAGCAGCGCGTTGTTGATCCGGCGGACCACCTGCGGGACCGAGTTGGCCGGGTAGAGGGACTGGTCCGGGTAGGTGTGGCCGGAGAGGTTCGCGTCCGCGGCCACCTGCCAGCCGGAGAGGTAGATGGCGCGCAGGCCGGCCTTGACCTGCTGCACCGCCTGATTGCCGGTGAGGGCGCCGAGGGCGTTGGTGTACTGGCCCGTCTTGGCTTCCTCGGTCAGCTGCTGCCACAGCTTTTCCGAACCGCGCTTGGCGAGGGTGTGCTCTTCCTGGACGCGGCCGCGGAGGCGGACGACGTCGGCTGCGCTGTAGTCGCGGGTGACGCCCTCCCAGCGGGGATCGGCAGCCCACGCGAGCTCCAGGGCCTTGGCAGCTTCCTCAGCGGTCTGCGGGCGGGGCTCAAAGGTTGCGCTCATTGCTGTTCTCCTTGGCTCTCCGGGCCGGTCCGGCCTCCGTCGGCCGTTCCGTTGGTACCCGGTTTTTCTTCGTGAAAACGACTATTCCTTAGGTTGCAAGAGGCTATCTAGAGGAAAATGCTGGAAAGAAACGCGTTTCTTCGCGTATCCTGCAGAAATGACTTCCACCAGCTGGACCCGCCCCCGGAAAGCGTCCGCCGCCGAGCTCGACGACGCCGGAGCCGACGCCGTCGACGTCATCAGCCTCGGCCGCCGCGTGAGGCACCTGCGCAAGGCGCAGGGCAAGACGCTCGACGACGTCAGCGCCGCGGTCGGCACCGCGCCGAGCCAGCTCTCGCTGATCGAAAACGGCAAGCGCGAACCCAAGCTGGGCATGATCCAGAAGCTGGCCAAGGCCCTGGGCGTGAGCATCGACGAACTGCTCGGCGCCGAGCCGCCCAGCCGCCGCGCCGCCCTGGAGATCGAGCTCGAACGCGCCCAGCGCGGGCCGCTGTATGAGTCCCTCGGACTGCCCAAGGTCCGCATCAGCTCAAGGCTGCCGCTGGACGTGCTCGAGTCCCTGGTGGGGCTGCAGCACGAGCTCGAGCGCCGGCTGGACGAGCAGGCCGCCACCCCCGAGGAGGCCCGCCGCGCCAACACCGAGCTGCGCGCCGAAATGCGGGCCCGGAACAACCACTACGAGGACATCGAGGCCGAGGCCCAGAAGCTGCTCGCCGCCGTCGGCTTCAAGGGCGGCCCGCTGTCCCACCACGTGGCCGCGGACATCGCCGAGCACCTCGGCTTCAGCCTGCAGTACGTGGGGGACCTGCCGCATTCCACCCGGTCCGTGACCGATTTGAAGAACCGCCGAATTTACCTCACCCAGGGCCACCGCGCCGAGCACGACCCCCGCTCCGTGCTGCTGCAGGCCGTGGGACACTACGTGCTCGGGCACCAGGCGCCGGCGGACTACATGGAATTCCTGCGCCAGCGCGTGAACACCAACTACTTCGCCGCCGCCCTGCTCATGCCCGAACACGCCACGGTGGACTTCCTACAGAAGGCCAAGGCCGCCAAGGAACTGGCCATCGAGGATCTGCGCGACGCGTTCGCGGTTTCATATGAAACCGCCGCGCACCGGTTCACCAACCTGGCCACCCACCACCTGGGCATCCGCTGCCACTTCCAGAAGGTCCACGAATCCGGGATCATCCACAAGGCCTATGAGAACGACGGCGTGAACTTCCCCGCCGACCACACCGGCGCCATCGAGGGCCAGCCCATCTGCCGGTACTGGACCAGCCGCGCCGTGTTCGACGTGCCGGACAAGTTCCGGGCCTTCAACCAATACACCGACACCGCCGTGGGCACCTTCTGGTGCACCGCCCGGACCGAGCGGCACTCCTCCGGCGAGTACTCGCTCAGCATTGGCGTACCCTACACGGACGTGAAGTGGTTCCGCGGCCGGGACACCACCGAGCGCTCCAAGTCCCGGTGCCCGGATGAGTCCTGCTGCCGGCGGCCGCCGGAGACGCTGGCGGGGGAGTGGGCTGGGTACGCCTGGCCCGCCGCCCGGGCGAACACGCACCTGCTCGCCGCCCTGCCGCCCGGGGCATTCCCGGGAGTGGACGAGACTGAGGTGTACTCGTTTTTGCAGGCGCACGCGGGGCGGTAAGCAGCCCCGCGAAGGGACTTCTGCAGGTCCTAGTGCCTTGTGGCCCTCGCGGCGTTACTTGACATATGCGCTGTTATCGGCGTTGGAGCGTCGGCCCCTTACCACCGGGGAGGGCAAGAGGGGAGGCGGGCGCCCGGCAGCTGGTGCCCGCCTCCCGATGGGAGCCTGGCTACTCAGTGACGGTGACGGTCTGGCGCAGGGTCTTCGTCTTTTCCTTGGAGTAGATCCGCTTCTCGATGGTTTCGGCCTTTTTCAGGGTCCGGTAGACCTTGCGCTCGAGCGGGTACACGTTCGTGGTGAACTTGCCGCCGATGATGGGCCGGATGCGCGGTTGGGAGGGGAAGGAGTCGCCCCAGAGGTTTTCTCCGGCAACACCGTAGTAGATGTTGTCGTCGGTGTACGGGAAGTAGCCGGCCCGTGCCTTGTACACCCCGTCGAACTTGCCGGTGCAGGAGAGGAACATCAACTCGATCTCGAAGCCGTTCATCCAGTGGGTTTCCACGTCCGAGACCTTGCAGTTCATGCGGACCAGCTTCGATCCGTCCGAGACCAGCTGCTTCGTGCCGGCCTTGAGGCGGATCTTCTTCGTGGTCCAGGTCTTGTACTTGGCGTAGGTGGTGACGGTGTACTTGCCCGGCTCCAGGCTGGCCTGCTTCACCTTGTACGCAAGGGTCTTCCCACCCTGGCTGACGGTCAGCTTCTTGGAGGTGATCTTGGCGTTCCCGTAGGCCTTCACCGAGGGCTTGATGGTGGCTTCGTAATCGTCCCCGGCGCTGATGTTCTTGATCTTGCTGATGGTGACCTTGGGCGTGGATTTCGCGGCCGGGACGGCGACCGGGGTTGCCCCGGCCGGGAGTGCGCCGGCGGCCACCAGCCCGGCGGACAGGACGGCGGCGGCAAGCGCCGTGGACAGCTTCTTCAGCATGGTTGGTCTTTCTCTCAAAGGTGCGATGCGGGTGGGTGAAGCGACGGCTGCGGCGCCCTTCTCGAAGGCTAATAACGGCAAGGGCGAAGGCTAATCCGGAAAGGTACTAGGACGGTCCGACAACCCGGACCGACTCCTTCACGGCTTGTGGTCGGGTCAGGGTCCGGCGGCGCGGGCCGGGACGGTGATCGTGAACTGCGGGGCCACGGAGATGAAGTTGTTCGCCATGATGTTGCCGCTGGCATCAGAGACTTCCCAGTAGCAGTCCTTCACCCCGGTCGCCTTGGGAGGCCTAGCAGGTGCTGGCCGAACTAGGTCGTCGCCGCCCCTCTGGTCGCTACCGTGGTGGGCTTCAGGGTTGCTGCCTCCGGGCTGTCCCCGTCCGGGCCGGCCTGCTGCCGACGAAGAACTGTCAAACAACAGGCTGGGCCAGACAGGATTGGTGAACTAGTTGCCCGTGTCGAGATAGCTTCGCACGGTGGCCCGCAGGGCCTCGGTGTGCTCGAAGATCTCCTCGAGCGAGTTGATGGGTACCCGGGTTTCGGCCTTGTTCTCGTCGAACAGGCCGAGGTATTTCTGGGTCCGGTTGAAGTGCAGGCGGGCGATGGGTTTGCGGTTGTTGTCATCGAGCAGGACGGCGAAGTAGCTCTTGGCGTCGCGCTGGGCCACCCGGGAGGGCTTGACCTCGCTGCAGACAATAGCGCGGACGATCTGGTAACCCTCCAGTTCCTCCAGGGTGGTTTCGATGCCGTCGGCCTCTTCCAGATCCTTCTCCACCACGGGCTCGCTGGTGACGGCGGCGGCCACGGCGGTCTCGTCGCTCTGCGGGTAGGCCGGACCGCCGAGGGCGGTCTTCAGGCGCTCGTTCACCTGGTCGTTGAGGAACTGCTTGGTCGCCTTGGTGACCAGGGTCGTGAACTGCTCGCGCACCCGCTGGGTGAACGCACCCTCGTAGACGCGGGAGGTGAAGAACTTGACCCACTCGTCCTCGGGCTCCCGGAACTGGGCGGCGAGGGTGCGCTTGATCTGGCCGATGTACTTCAGTTCCCCGGCGGCGCTGATGATCGAGTCGAGGTCGAACACGTCCTTGGACAGCTTCTGCAGCTCCGGGATCAGCGTCTCGTCGATATCGTTCAGGTCCAGGACCAGGAACGGTTTGGCGTCCATGCGGTTGGGGGCATCGAGGTCGGTGAAGAACTGGTAGATCTCGCCGTTGGTCAGGATCGCGATCCGCGCGTTGGTGACGGCGAAGTACCGGAACAGCTGCGAGGCGTGTTCGATCCTAACGGGTTCCTTGGATTTCTTGCACTCGATCAGGATCTGGACCTCGCCGTTGTGCATGATGGCGTAGTCCACCTTCTCGCCCTTCTTGACCCCGACGTCGGCGGTGAATTCCGGCACAACCTCCAGAGGGTTGAACACGTCATAGCCGAGGATGGTCGAGATGAACGGCATGACGAACGCGTTCTTTGTCGCCTCCTCGGTTTCGATCGAGGCCCGCTGCTGGCGCACCTTTGCGGCCAGTGCCATCAGTCGTTCCGTGAACTCCATTGTTTCCCCCATTCAAAGCGTGGTTATACGCGTAACCATATCGGTCGTCCGCCCTGGATCGAGGCATAAAAGACAGGTGAAGCGAAAGAAGTTCCTCATGGGTTATGTGCCCGAGGTGAAACCCCGATCCTCTGTAAGGAGCCCGTCCACGTTGATGACGGGTGGTCGCGGCAGTCAGTGGCCATCACCTTTGTTGTCATGGGTTCCCTGAATGCCTCGCCGGAGGCCAAACTGAAAGGCCGGAAGGGAGGTCCCTCCCGGCCTTTCAGTTTTTGAGTCAGTCGACGGTGTAGTTGAGGCAGAAGGCTTTGAAGTCATCCATCAGTTTTTTGGATTCCTCTTCACTGGCGGCAAGGCCGCTTCCATCGAATGCGGGCATGATGGCGGCTGCCAGGTTTTTTCACCGGGTCGTAGGCGTCCGTTGACAGGTCGGTGAGGATTGACTTGAGGTCCTCGTAGTTGTCGGCGCTGGGCGTGACCTCGGTCAGCAGTCGGGCCATCATCCCGCATTCGGCCGTGGCCTTGTTCTTGTCGATGTCTTCCGCGGCCGCCGGAGCAGACCCGGCGCATCCGGTCATGGCCAGCGGCATGGCGGCGGCAGCCAACAGCAGAATGTAGCGCAGGTTTTTCATGATTCCCCCCGGTGGCAGGTGCTTGACGCCTCACTGGACCGGCCGAGTCGGACTGTCCCGCCTCCGGGAGTTTTGTGGCGCCCAGTACGTGCGCCGGCTGCCTCCTCGAATACGCAAAGGCACCGGGGAGTCCGTCCCGGTACCGAACAGGTTCTTCTGCTGCGCCTCTCCGGGCTGCCTAACGGACCTCGTCCCGGGGGCCGATAGTCCTTTCCGGCCCGACCACGACCAAACCCTAGGGGAGTAATGACCGAGACGCCCGATGACATCAAGCCTGCCGGACCCGAAGACCCGGGCAATCCGCCGGCGGGACCGGAGACGGACGAGGTGGCGCCGAGGAAAAGTGCGGCCGGTATGGCCCTCATGATCGTCGGGCCCATCCTGGCGGCCATCGGCATCATCATGGGCAACGTGAAGGTCGGGGAGCTGTGCGGCACCGTCTTCTCCGGCAAGCACAGCGCTGCAGAACTCTTTGACACGATGGTCGCCTTCGGATCCTCCGAGGAGGTCTGCCAGGAGCAGGCAGCCGCCCAGGGGTTCTGGGTGTGGGGACTCATCGGCGCCGGTGTGCTGGTCTTTCTGGTCGGAGTCATCGTTCGCAGTATCACCAACCGGCCGGTGGCTGCCTCCGTCCAGGCGGCCCCGGCCCCCACGGCCGCCTCCCAGATGGAGGACCTGGCCAGGCTCAGGGACTCCGGCCTGATCAGCGAGGAGGAGTTCGAGACCAAGCGCCGGGAACTGCTCCACCGACTGTAGCCGGCACCCTCAACGGCCCCGCATCCCATGGGTGCGGGACCCCTGAGCAATCGAATGACGGCTGCCGGTGAGCAACCAGTGCCGGGAAGCCGTCATCGGCGCTTACATACCGTGGAGCCGTGCCTGGACTTCAGAGAGGCGAGAAGCATCATGTCCGAATTCCGACGGCGCGGCCACTGGCGCCGCGGACGAGACGGCAAGCAGCACTGGGTGAGCGAGCACACGGTGAACCGAACGTCGTCCTCACCGCGGTGGAGCGCTCCGGCACCCCAGGCGCGCCCCTCGTTCCGTGTCACGGACACGAGGCCCACCTACAACCCGCCCCTGAGCATCTTCGACTTCACCCGGCCGAGCCCGGACCGCCCCGCCGACTGGGCCAAGCTTTCCCGTATCCGCAACGCCCGGTGCCCGGTGTGTGGCCAGGCCGTGTACTTCTATGCCAACGAGCTCGGCAGCAAAGTGTACTTCGACGACCTCGGACCGCCCTGGCCGAAGCACCCCTGCACCGACGTTCGTAACAGTGGTACGTCCGGTGCCGGCGGTGTCCGGGAACCGCGCGGATCCTCGGCGCCGTTCTCAGGGACGCCCGCGACCGTGACCGCGAACCTTGCGCCCGCGCCAACGCCGCCATCGCCTCGCCAGAACGAGGCGGGGGTCGTCCCAGGGGCGGCTGTGTCCCCTTCGCCGGCTGCGAATGAATGGACCATGACCTTCGACTGCTCCGTTGGGCGGCTGTGGGAGGCATGGTCCTCCCGCGATGCTCTCGCCCGGTGGTTCCATCCTCCCGGGTCATCCACGCCGGGCGAGGGCATCTCACTGGATCTGCAACGCGGTGGAAGCCTGCGTTACACGCTCTTGGACGCGCGGGCGGGAACCAGGGATCGCCTGGTTTGTGCCTTCCGCGCTGTCGAGCCCGGGGAGCATCTGATCTTCAAGTGGGGTCCCGCGGCTCAGGAGTCTAACTTGACCGTCGCGGTCCGCGTCGCATTCGTCGCAGAATCCGGCGGGGGCTCCTCCCTGCGGATTCGGGTGACTGACCTGAGCGTGTACCGGGACTCCCGCGTGCTTGCACATTGGAAGGATACGTTCGACAACCTGAGGAGCTTCGTCGAGTCTCCATTGCCGTCAATTGTTCAGCCCGACGTGTCCCACCCTGGCAAGACTGCACAAGCCCAACCGCTCGATCGAAGCGAGATGGAGAAACGACCGGACAACGCGGCACGGACCAAGCAAACTCCGCATCCTGTCGTCTCACCGCCAACGGCTCCACCCGTTCCACTGCAGAGGGTCGAATCCGAGCAACAGGGCTGGTTGGTGCGGTTTCGCCGTTTCTGGACCGGCAGGTAGGGGGAGAGCCGACATCCGGTCGCTCCCGGGGATGACGTCGGAACGTTGCCTGCCGGTTGTTCTCCGGCAGGCAACATCTCCAAGAGGCCCTAACATATGCGCCGTTACCGGCGTACGTAGCCTGATCGCTGGAAGCCGAGGGAGACCTGGCAATCCCATATCCTGTTCCGCATAATGCCGTGACTCATCGTTGCTGTTCTGAGGCGGCCGCGGCCGCGGCTTCCGGGGTGAGTTCTTCAACAATCCCGTGCCCGTATTTGCGCCAGCGGATCTTAGCAGGATCAGTGAACTCGATGGCTGCTTGAGTTCTAAGCCATTCAAGTGCCTTGGCATCGTCGCCGTCGAACCAACCGACACCTAAAACTTTCCACACCAGAGTGCTTCTCGAGTCGAATTCCGGCGCCTGCAGTCTGTCGGCTCTGATATTGAACCCTTCTAAGGGCTGAGGCACGATGAGCCTGACATCGGTGTAGAGACCTTTTCCACCGTTGCCCTGCACTGCAGAGTGAGTTTTCCGTCCTGGGGGCTGACTTGCCCGTGAAGTTTCGGTGCATGCTCTGCAATTGTCACGAAATCGACAGCGTGAGCCCACTTTTCCCGCTCGTCCTTGGCACGCTGGGTCATTGCTGCTTTGGCCGCCTGCGCTGCGGCTTCCTTCGCTTTCTTGCCCTCTTCGTGCTGTTCCTCTTGGATGCTTACGCTGCGACCCTGCATGTGGACGGTGATGATGGCGCCAATGAAGCCGAACGAAGTGACGACGACTCCAGCCCATTCTGCCCAGTTGCCCCATACAGGTTCCATGGGGGCGGAATCATGTGACAGGGCGATGAGAAGGACAATGATCAAGGCTAGGAAAACAAGACAGGTCCCTGCCAGCCAGTATTCGAGACTTGATCTCCTCGCTATCCAGGACTTCTTCTTCATTTCAGAGTCATTCACAAGCCAAGTTTGCCCTAGAGAACCCTTACGCGCCCAAGAGAGACACATGTGTACCCTGCGGGGTAGCCCCAGATCACCCAAGTTCAAGAGTGGAAAGGTTCAGCGGGCTAACCACAGCGCTGCTTGTAGTCTTCTAGCGGTAGAAAGCATAAAGGCCCGGCCGGGTTCACCGGCCGGGCCTTTCCCGTTCGCAGGTCTCGTAGATTCAGTTATTGGCGGTCGCGCAGGTGGGTGCTGAAATCGTCGAGGTGTCGGGCTACCTGATTTTCGAACTGATAATGCGTGAAGTGCAGCTCCTGAGTGAGCTCAAGCCGGATGGGCTCCTGTGCAACTCCTGCCAGAATCACCTCCGCATGAGTCGGATAAGGGACTGCCCCGGGTTTGGTTGACTCTCGGGGTTGATGGTTTTCATGCGGCTCGAAGGCCGGTTTGTATTGTCTCAA
>NZ_JBHTML010000019.1:0-34810 GCF_042679445.1 Arthrobacter sp. GCM10027362 | reverse complement strand
TGGCGCCATACGCTGGCGTTCCGGGACTGGCTGCGCGCCGAGCCGGGCGCTGCCGCAGCCTACCTGGCCGAGAAGCGGCGGGTGGCCGCCCTGCACGCCGGGGACCCTGCCTGCGACGGCTATGCCCGGGACAAGGGCGGCTGGTTCGCCGGGTTCGCCGATCCGCGGCTGGCGGCGTGGATCGCGGCCACGGGGTGGACCGCGCCGCCGGTAGCGGGGTAGCGGGTCCGGCCTGTGACGGTGGTTCCGGTGCCCTTGCCCGGCCACCGGTGCGAGGGACTACCGTTAATGTCATGAGTCTTGCCCAGGAGATTAACCGTGTCGTCGCCCCGTTCCAGGTGGTCAGCGAGTTCAAGCCCTCCGGGGACCAGCCGGCCGCCATCAAGGAACTGACCGAGCGGATCCAGGCCGGGGAGAAGGACATCGTCCTGCTCGGTGCCACCGGTACCGGCAAGAGTGCGACGACGGCGTGGCTGATCGAGCAGGTGCAGCGGCCCACGCTGGTGCTGGTGCAGAACAAGACGCTGGCCGCCCAGCTGGCCAACGAGTTCCGCGAACTGCTGCCGAACAATGCGGTGGAATACTTCGTCTCCTACTACGACTACTACCAGCCCGAGGCCTACGTGCCGCAGACGGACACCTTCATCGAGAAGGACTCCTCGATCAACGAGGAAGTCGAGCGGCTGCGGCACTCGGCCACCAACGCGCTGCTGACCCGGCGCGACGTCGTCGTGGTCGCCACCGTCTCCTGCATCTACGGCCTGGGCACCCCGGAGGAATACATCGCCGGAATGGTGACGCTGCGCCGGGGCGAGGAAATGAACCGGGATGAGCTGCTGCGCCGCTTCGTGGCCATGCAGTACGCCCGCAACGACGTCGACTTCCACCGCGGTACGTTCCGGGTGCGCGGGGACACCGTGGAGATCATCCCGATGTACGAGGAGCTGGCGCTGCGGATCGAGTTCTTCGGCGACGAGATCGAGTCCATCCACACGCTGCACCCGGTCACCGGCGAAATCATCCGGGAAGAGGAAGAGATGTACGTCTTCCCGGCCTCGCACTACGTGGCCGGGCCGGAGCGGATGAGCCGGGCAATCAAGGCCATCGAGGACGAGCTGCGTGAGCGGCTGGAGCTGCTCGAATCCCAGAACAAGCTGGTGGAGGCCCAGCGGCTGCGCATGCGCACCACCTACGACCTGGAAATGATGCAGCAGATGGGCTTCTGCAACGGCATCGAGAACTACTCGCGGCACATCGACGGCCGCGGGCCGGGCACCGCCCCGCACTGCCTGCTCGACTACTTCCCGGACGATTTCCTGCTGGTGATCGACGAATCCCATGTGACGGTGCCGCAGATCGGCGCCATGTACGAAGGTGACATGTCGCGCAAGCGCACGCTGGTGGACTACGGTTTCCGGCTGCCTTCCGCCATGGACAACCGGCCACTGAAGTGGGACGAATTCCTCGAGCGGATCGGGCAGACCGTCTACCTCTCCGCCACGCCGGGCAAGTACGAGTTGGGCAAGGCCGACGGCGTGGTGCAGCAGATCATCCGGCCCACCGGCCTGGTGGACCCGGAGATCGTGGTCAAGCCCACCAAGGGCCAGATCGACGACCTGCTGGGCGAGATCAATGCGCGGGTGGCCAGGGACGAGCGGGTGCTGGTCACCACGCTGACCAAGCGGATGGCCGAGGACCTGACTGACTACCTGCTCGAGCGCGGGGTGAAGGTCCAGTACCTGCACTCGGACGTGGACACCCTGCGCCGGGTGGAGCTGCTGCGCGAGCTACGGCTGGGAACCTTCGACGTGCTGGTGGGCATCAACCTGCTGCGCGAGGGCCTGGACCTGCCGGAAGTGTCCCTGGTCGCGATCCTCGACGCGGACAAGGAGGGCTTCCTGCGCAGCAGCACCTCGCTGATCCAGACCATCGGCCGCGCGGCCCGCAATGTCTCCGGCCAGGTGCACATGTACGCGGACAAGATCACCGACTCGATGGCCAACGCGATCGAGGAGACCAACCGCCGGCGCGAGATCCAGCAGGCCTACAACCGCGAGCACGGCATCGACCCGCAGCCGCTGCGCAAGCGCATCGCCGACATCACGGACCAGCTGGCCCGGGAGGACGCGGACACCGACGCGCTGTTGGGCAGCTTCGACTACGGCAAGGGCAAGCGCGGCTACTCGGCCGCCAAGGCCGGCAAGGGGGCGGAGAAGGCCGGGGAAAAGGTCAGGAAGGATGGCCTGGCCGCGGCGCCGGCGGAGGACCTGGCGTCCCTGATCGAGCAGATGACCGAGCAGATGCACGGCGCCGCCGCGGAGCTGCAGTTCGAGCTGGCCGCCCGGCTGCGCGACGAGGTGGCGGAGCTGAAGAAGGAGCTGCGCCAGATGCGCTCGGCCGGGCACGCCTAGCGGGCCGCTCCCCACCCTAGCCCCGGCACATGCCGAGCAGGCGGCGGAAGATGCCCTCGCCATCGTCGGAAATCCCGTCATGGTGGAACTCTGCGGTCTCCCACACGCGCAGCCCGCGCACCCGCGCCGCCGTCTCCAGGGACAGCCCGCGGTCCACGTAGATGTCGTCCCGGTAGACGGCGGCCGCGGCCGGGACCGTGTTGGCCGCCAGCTGCTCCGGACGGTAGAGGGCCGGCCAGTCCGCCTTGGCGGCGAGCAGTTCGGCGGTGTCGCGCAGCGGGACCAGCGCCGGGTCCTCCTCGAAGTACCAGGGGTAGACCATCTCCCCGGTGAGCAGCGGCTCGTCCGCCTCCGGCTTGAACTGCGGGTATTCCTCCAGCACGCGCCAGGCGGACCAGTCCGTGGCGGTGTGCTGGCCGTAGATGGACTCGTGGATCAGGGCATACAGCGGGTTGACGGCCCGGCTGACCAGCGCACCCACCTGGGCCAGGAAGGCATCCGAGAGGCACCTGCCCTCCGGGCCTGTGGTGAAGGCGTCCTCGAGCAGGAAGTGCAGCGCGTCGAAGCGGGTGTTCCCGCCCAGGAAGGACCCGGCCATCTGGAAGCGGCGGACGCTCAGGCGCTCGCCGGTGGGCAGATACTCGGGCACGGACTCTAAGTGCCGGGCGATCTCGGTGACGCGGTCCCGGTCCCCGGGGTAGGCGGCGAAGTACTCCCGGTTGCGCTCTTCGACGCGGGCGAAGGTGGCCCGGTAGACCCGGTCCGGGTGCCCGTCCAGCGGGGCGAGCCCGCCGGTGATCAGCACTTCCCGCAGCCCCTGAGGGGCGAAAGAGAGGTAGGTGAGGGCGCAGAAGCCACCGTAGCTTTGGCCGAAAACACTCCATGGGGCGCCGGCGAGCACGCCGCGGATCAGTTCGGCGTCGGCCACGATGGAGTCCGCCCGGAAGTGCGCGAGGTACTCGGCCTGGGCCGCGGGACCGCCACGCAGCGGCAGGGTCTGCCGGGTGACGGGGGAGGACAGCCCGGTGCCGCGCTGGTCCAGCATCAGGATCCGGAAGTGGCGCGCCGCCTCCTTCATCCACCCGCCCAGCGAGGTCGCGCGATTGCCGCGCCCGCCCGGGCCCCCCTGCAGGAACAGCAGCCAGGGCAGCGAGTCCGCGGCATCGCCGTGGTCCGCGGACACGTACTCGCGGGCAAAGACCTCCAGGGTTTCACCGCCCGGCCGGCCGTGGTCCAGCGGCACGGTGAAGTAGTGCTCGGTGGTGCGCACGCCGCGCATCTCGTGGCGGCCGGCCACCCGGTGCCGGGTACCGGCGGTCACCGGGAGGCCTCTGCATCCGCCGGGGTGGCATCCACGGCGCCGAAGGCGGCCAGGGCGTCCCCGGTGAGCCGGTAGGTGGTCCACTCGTCCTGCGGTCCGGCGCCGAGGCTGCGGTAGAAGCCGATCGCCGGTTCGTTCCAGTTCAGCACCGCCCACTCCACGCGGGCGTATCCCTGTTCGACAGCGTGCCGGGCCAGCGTGCGCAGCAGCGCGGTGCCCAGCCCCGCGCCGCGGCGGCCCGGCCGCACGTACAGGTCCTCGAGGTAGATGCCGTGCACCCCCTCCCAGGTGGAGAAGTTCCGGAACCACAGCGCCATGCCCTCGACCTCGCCGTCGACCTCGGCCACGTGGGCGAAGACCGCCGGTTCCGGGCCGAACAGCGCCTGCCGCAGGTGCTGCTCGGTGGCTTTGACGGCGTCGGGTTCCTTCTCATAGACCGCCAGTTCGCGGATCAGCTCCAGGACGGCGGGGACATCGGTTTCGCGGGCGCGGCGGATTTCAGGCATGGTACGAGCCTATCCCCACTGACTCCCCGGCAACTGGTCGGCAGATGTCCCCGCCGGGGGAAAACCGGCCAATAGATGCTTTGCTCCGGCGTTTTCCGGCCGTCCGCAACCGCACTCCCGCAGAAACGGGGCGCCGCTGGTAGGGTCGGGGCATGGAGCGGGAACTGGGGGCCTTCATCGAGGATTTCGCCGCGCTGGTGCGGCTGGCCGAAAGGGCGCAGCCGAGGCTCGCCGGCGGGACGCAGTTGCTCGCCGCGCTGACCGATCATCTGGGGAGGCCGGCGGACGAACTGCCGGTGGTGGTCGAGGAAATCCCCGGTCACCGCTTCGTGGATGCGGACATCCAGCTGGCCGAGACCGCCGAGGCGGATGCGCAGCACCGGCTGGTGGGAATCGGCGGGGGAGACCAGCGCCATCACCTGTCCCTGAGCGACATGCTCCAGCAGTCCCGCCATTTCCCGCAGTTTCCGCTCTCGCAGCCGGACTATGCCAACGTGGCCGTCGGGCCTGCCGAGCAGCGCCAGGCCGTCGCCCTGGGCCTGCGGCTGTTCCACTCCGGCGCCGGGGAGCCGCTGGCGGTGCTGATCCGGGCCGCCAACCCGCGCTACGGGCAGAACACCGCCGCGCTGGAGGTCCTGGGCTCCAGTCCGCAGCAGGTGGCGGACTTCCTCACGGCCTTCCGTGCCCGCATGCAGACCCGCAGCGTCCTCAAGGGGCAGGTGGTGTCGCTGACCATGGATCCCTTCGGGGACTCCGGCGCCGGAGTGACGTTCCATGAGCGGCCGCGGCTGGACGCCGCGGACGTAATCCTGCCCGAGGGGTTGCTGGAGCGGATCAGCCGGCATGCGGTGGAACTCGGCAGCCACCGGAAACAGCTGCGCGCCCTCGGCCAGCACCTCAAACGCGGCCTCCTGCTGTACGGGCCGCCCGGAACCGGCAAGACGCACACCGTTCGGTACCTGCTCGGTCGCAGTCAGGGCACGACGGCGATCATCCTCTCCGGCGGTTCGCTCGCCTTCATTTCCGAGGCGGCCCGGATGGCCCGGGCACTGGCCCCGTCCATGGTCATCCTCGAGGACTGCGACCTGATCGCCGAGGACCGCAGCTTCGGCCACGGCCCCCAGCCCTTGCTGTTCGAGGTGCTGGATGCGATGGACGGGCTCGACGACGACGCCGACGTCGCCTTTGTGCTCACTACCAACCGGGTGGGCATGCTCGAGCGTGCCTTGGCCCAGCGGCCCGGCCGGGTGGACCTCGCCGTCGAGATTCCGCTGCCCGAAGCCGGTGAGCGGGCAGCGCTGCTGCGCCGGTATGCCCGGGAACTCGCCTTCAGCGAGGAGGCCATCGGCCAAGCAGCGGAGCTGACCGCCGGAACCACCGCCTCTTTTGCCCGCGAACTGGTCCGCCGCGCCGTCGTCGCCTCGGCGCTCGCCGGCACCGGGCCCACGGACGCGCACCTGCTGGCCGCCGCCGCGGAACTGATGGGCGATGGCGAGGTCCTGACCCGCAGCCTGCTCGGCAGCACCCCGGGCGCGCCGGACGACGACGGCGGGCCGGGAACGGCGGTGTCCTCCGCCGGCTACTTTGCCTACGCACCGCGCCCCGGCAGGACGTTCCGCGGCTCCGCTCGTACGGCCGGTTACGCCAGCGGGCTGGACCTGGACTTCGAGGCGCCGGATCATTCCGCGGACCCGGAAGCGTAGGCCCCCGCCACGGCGGAAACCGGACTGTTCCCTCCTGCCGGAAAGTGGTCAATAGATGCTTTCGTCCTGCAATTTTCGGCCGCTTGGATGGAATTATCCAGCCGCGCCGGAGTAACGCCGGTATCGGCTTCACGCCGGGCGTGCGCGGTGCTGCACAGAGCGGTGATCCGCCCCGTAAGGATTGCAGCCCGCTTTTTTACACAAGGCAGCAACTACTGACCAATTCTTGAGGCAGGGCGGAGGGCGGGGTTAGGCGGGGGCGCCGACGGAGAGGACCTTGACCGCCGCGGTGCCGGCGGCGTTGCTGGCCTCCAGGTCCACCTCGGCGTTGATGCCCCAGTCGTGGTTGCCTTCGGGATCGTCGAAGATCTGCCGGACCTTCCACACCTTCGGGCCCTCCTCGATGATCAGCAGGGCCGGACCGCGGGCGTCGGGCCCGGTGCCGATGTCCTCGTATTCCTCGAAGTAGCCGTCCATTGCGTCCGCCCAGCGGTCCGCGTCCCAGCCGGCCTCGCCGTCGAGCTCGCCGAGGGCTTCCTCGTCCTCGTCGGCGAACAGCTCCACCCGGCGGAAAAGTTCGTTGCGGACCATGACCCGGAAGGCACGGATATTGTCGGTGAGCCTGGGCGGCTCCTTGGTGAGGACGTTTTCCGCGGCATGTTCGGCGGCCAGGTCCGCGGCACCGGCCCCGGCCGCGAGCTCCTCCCACTCGTCCAGCAGGCTGGAGTCCACCTGGCGGACCAGTTCGCCCAGCCAGGCGATGATGTCCTCGAGGTCCTCGCGCAGCGCCTCCGGCGGCACCGTCTGGCGCAGCGCCTTGTAGCCGTCCGTCAGGTAGCGCAGCACAATGCCCTCGCTGCGCGCCAGTCCGTAGAACTGCACGAATTCACCGAAGTTCATCGCGCGTTCGTACATGTCCCGGATCACCGACTTGGGCGTCAGCTCGAAGTCGCCCACCCAGGGCGCGGCCCGGCGGTAGGTTTCGAAGGCCTGGAACAGCAGCTCGGCCAGCGGCTGCGGATAGGTCACGTCCTCGAGCAGGGCCATCCGCTGCTCGTACTCCAGCCCGTCGGCCTTCATCGCGGCCACGGCCTCGCCGCGGGCCTTCTTCTCCTGCGCGGAGAGGATCTGCCGCGGTTTCTCCAGGATCGCCTCGATCACCGAGAGCACATCCAGGGCATAGCTGCCGCCTTCCGGATCCAGCAGCTCCAGGCTGGCGACGGCGAACGGGGACAGCGGCTGGTTCAGCGCGAAGTTCTCCTGCAGGTGCACCCGCAGCCGCACGGTCCGCCCGTCCTCGTCCGGGGCGTCCAGGCGCTCGACGATGCCCGAGGCCAGCAGCTCCCGGTAGATGCCCAGGGCCCGCTTGATCAGGCGCAGCTGCGCCGGCCGGGACTCGTGGTTGCGGGTAAGCAGCCGGCGGGCCGCGGCGAAGGGGTCCCCGGGCCGCTCCAGCAGGTTCAGCAGCATGGCGTGGGTGATGGTGAAGCTGGAGGTCAGCGGTTCCGGCTCGCTCTCGACCAGCTTGTTGAACGTCGCCTCGCCCCAGCTGACGAAGCCGGCCGGCGGCTTCTTCCTGACCACCTGGCGCAGTTTCTTCTGGTCGTCGCCGAACTTGGCCACCGCCTTGGCCATCGCCTTGGTGTTCTCGACGACGTGTTCGGGGGCCTGGACGACGACGGTGCCTGCCGTGTCGTAGCCGGCGCGGCCGGCGCGGCCGGCGATCTGGTGGAATTCCCGCGCGCTCAACAGCCGGGTGCGCACGCCGTCGTACTTGCTCAGGGCGGTCAGCAGCACGGTGCGGATCGGGACGTTGATGCCCACACCCAGGGTGTCCGTGCCGCAGATGACCTTCAGCAGCCCGGCCTGGGCCAGCTGTTCGACCAGCCGGCGGTACTTGGGCAGCATCCCGGCATGGTGCACGCCGATGCCGTGGCGGACCAGCCGGTTCAGGGTCTTTCCAAAACCGGCGGCGAAGCGGAAGCTGCCGATCAGCTCGGCGATCCGGTCCTTCTCCTCGCGGGTGCAGACATTGATGCTCATCAGGTTCTGCGCGCGCTCGATTGCCTCGACCTGGCTGAAGTGCACCACATACACCGGCACCTGTTTGGTGGCCAGCAGTTCCTCGAGGGATTCCTGCACGGTGGTGGTCACGTAGTAGTAGTGCAGCGGGATGGGCCGTTGGGCCGAGCTGACCGTAGTGGTGGGGCGGCCGGTCAGTTCGGTGAGTTCCTTTTCGAACCGGCTCACGTCGCCCAAGGTGGCGGACATGAGCAGGAACTGCGCCTGCGGCAGCTCCAGCAGCGGCACCTGCCAGGCCCAGCCGCGCTGGGGGTCCGAGTAGTAGTGGAACTCGTCCATGACCACCGGGCCGAGGTCCGCCGCCGCGCCCTCGCGCAGCGCGATGTTGGCCAGGATCTCCGCGGTGCAGCAGATGATCGGCGCGTCCTGGTTCACCGCCGAATCGCCGGTGACCATGCCCACGTTGTCCGGGCCGAAGATATCGCACAGGGCAAAGAACTTTTCCGAGACCAGGGCCTTGATCGGGGCGGTGTAGTAGCTGCGCTGCCCGGTGGCCATGGCATGGAAGTGGGCCGCGACGGCGACCAGGGACTTGCCGGAGCCGGTGGGGGTGGCCAGGATGACGTTGTTGCCGCTGACCAGCTCCATGACGGCCTCGTCCTGGGCCGGATAGAGCGACATGCCCCGGCTTTCCACCCATTCGAGGAATGAAGTGTAGGTCTGGTCCGGATCCGCTGCGGCGGCGGACGCGGACGAAGTGGCCGGAAGCTGCTCAAGAAGATTCATGTTCCTTCCAGCTTAGGTGGTCCGCGCCGCGCCCACTGACGGGCAGGGGATACCGGCCCGGCCTAGACGTCCAGCCGGCCCCGGACAATGCTGACGCCGGAATGGGCCGGTTTTCCGTCCAAGGGTTCGTCTGACACGTCCACGATCGGGTAGTCGGCCAGGTTCAGTCCGGGCGGGATGGCGAACGTGCCGGTGGTCGATTCCAGCACGCCGAGGCTGACCAGTCCGGACAGGTCCGGTTTGATCAGCCACACCTCCTGGTACCCGGTGGCCTGGTCCGCGCTGAGCCGGACGACCAGTTCGCGCCCGCTGCCCGTCTGCAGGACCTCGGCGGATCCGGTGGCGGAGAACTGCTTCAGCGGTTCCAGCCGGGCCGCCGCGACCGGAGCCGGCACGGCCGTCTGGCGGGAGACGAGCCAGCCGATGCCCAGGACGAGGACCAGGGCGGCGGCCGCTGCCAGCAGCCACAGCCGGCGCGGCGGCCTGCCAGGCCTGCCGGCGCCCGGACGGTGCTGGGCAGCGGACCGGATGTCCCTGACCGTGCCGCCCAACGGATCTTCGGCCAAGGACTTGTCCAGGCCGAGTTCGCGGTGGATGGCGGCCCAGACCTGGGGACCAGGGGCCTGCAGGGCCTGCTGTTGCGGCCGGGCCCTGGCCACGCCGACCGTCCGGCGCAGTTCCTCGTACTCGGTGCGGCAGGCCGTGCAGCTGCGCAGGTGGTCCCGTTCCGCGTCCGTGCCGACGCCGTCATCCAGCGCCAGCAGGCTCAGCAACTCGGGATCAAGATGCTGCATGGTCTACCTCCAATCGGTCGCGCAGCCGGGACAAGCTTCTGCGGATGTGGCTCTTCACTGTACCCAGCGGCAGGTCCAGGCGCCGTGCGATCTGCTCATGCGTAAGGTCCTCATAGAACGCCAGCCGCATGATCGAGCCCTGCGGTTCGCCCAGCCGGCCGAGTTCTCCTTCCAGCAACAGCCGGTCCGCCATGACCTCGGCGGTCTCCCGGCTGTGGTCGGCGTCCGGCAGAATGGCGGCGGCTGCACGCACCTTCCGCTGCTCCCTGGCTCCTGCCGCCAGCGCATCGGCGATGACGTTCCGGGCAATGCCCACCAGCCAGGCCGGCACCGGCGCCGCAGCGGGATGGTAGGTCGCCCGCGAGCGCCACGCCCGGATAAATACCTCCTGCGTGGCATCATCGGCCGCGGCCTGGCTGCCCAGAGACAGCAACGCAAGGGTGTGCACCAGCGGGGAAAACTGCCGGTAGGCCTCGGCCAGGGCCTGTTCCTGGCCTGCGGCGAAGGCGGCGTCGAGCTCCGCGGGCCAGGACGGGGACGGGGCGGGCAATGGATACTCCCTCCGGGGTGCGGAGCGGGGGCGCCCGGCACCGCGCTGGATCCAGCTTTGGCACCGGCCCCGGCTCATTCCGGGCGCGCAGTAACTACCACATTGTCGCTGTAGTCCTGCCGGTCGTCCAGCCATTTTCCTCCGCAGGTAACGAGCCTGAGCTGGTGCGGGCCGTCGCGGCGGAAGAGCGCTCTGGTGTCGAACCGGTCCTTGTCCACAAACGCTACGTCCAACACGCGGTACACCAACGGCGGGGCTCCGCGCCGCTGGACCGTGATGGCTGCGCCGCGTCGGACGTGCTGCAGCTGTGAAAACGGAGCAAGGTCGGTCAGCGTGTCCACATGCGCGGCAATGACGGCGGTGCCGTGTTTCGCCCCAGGTGCCGCGCCAAAGCGGTACCAGCCGGCTTGGCCGAAGGAGTCGGGGATCTGCATGGCCTGGTCCGCGCGAACCCCCACCGGCACAATGTCGACGGCGATGGAGGTGCCTTCCACGGTCAGGAACCGGGGCGGGGCAGGAGGCTTTGGTGCCTCCGGCAGCGCCGCCTCGCGGACCGGGGCGGCCGGCCGGGAGGGCAAGGACGCGTGCACGCTGCCGGCCGTGGCGGGGACCGTCCCAACACGTGCGGCGCCCGCGGCGGTGCATCCGGGCAGGACGAGGACGGCAGCCAGGATGCCGAGCAGCACCCGGCGCCGGATCCCAGGCCGGCTGGGTGCCTGGTCGTGTTCCATGCCGTGTTCCTTCGAGTTCCTTAAACCGGTGGGCCCGTCCGGCCCTCGGGGCAGGCCGGACGGGCGGGAACGGCGGCACCGTGATGGGGGAAAACAGTGCCGCCGGGTCGGATTACCGGTTGCGGGCCGCCGCTGCCCGCCGGCGCAGGGCCAGACCGCCGGCTGCGGCCAGCAGGAGTGCCGCGCCGGCCCCGCCGGCAACCAGGGCGCTGTTATCCGCTGCGGCTGCTCCGGAACGGCCGCCCGGTACCGCCTTGGGGTTGGACTGCAGTCCTTCGAGCGTCTGCACCGCTACGTCGAGGTTGCCGCCCTTGAGGCTGCCCCAGGCGTACACGATGGTGTTGCTGCCCTCGGCCACCGGGATGTCCGCCGGCCCGATTACTGCCTTGGTGGTTCCGGCTGCCGCCACCGAGGCAGGCACGGCACCTGGGTCGAGGGTGAGCGTCTTCTCTTCCGGATTGGCCAGATCCTTGATGACGGCAGTGCCGCCGGCCAGCACATCCACCGCGGGGGCCGCCGCGGTGTGGCGCACCGTCAGTTTGCCCTTGCCGGCGGGGATGGCGGACATGTCGTTGGTGAACAGACTCGCCGTCGGCTTGCCGCCGGCATCCAGATGCGCGACGGCGGTGTAGTTGCCCTTGGCCGCCAGCTTCAGGTCGACGGGTCCGAGCACGGCATCGTCCGCGCTCGCAGCGTCCGCGGCCGTGATCGCCACCGAATAGCTGCCGGCCGGCAGCGCCAGCGGCCCGGCCAGGCTGCCCGGCGTGAAATCATCGAGTGTCCGTTCGCCATTGACCCAGACGTCCACGGTCAAATCGGGGACCCCGTGCAGTACCGAAAGTTGGGCATCGTCCTGGGCAGCGTCGGCAGGAGCCGCCAGTCCCATCGAAGCTGCGAATGCTGCCGCCGATACGGCCAGGATGCGGTTGCGCATGTCGATCTCCTTCAAAGGCCCGTCGCCGGGCTGTTGGTACTTACATCCCCTGTTACCGGTCCTGGCCCCGTCCCGGATGCAGCCGCCGGAAAGTTTTTCGGGTGCATGCCGCGGAGCCTCCGGCACCCCACCGCAAGCTCGCGGGGCTCGCGGCGGGTACGCTGGGCCCATGGACTGGGACCCGCAGAAGTATGTGGAATTCTCCGACTACCGCAATGTGCCGTTCTTCGACCTGACCGCCCGGATCACCGGTCCCGAACCCCGCCTGGTGGTGGACCTGGGCTGCGGCCCCGGCAACCTGACGGCCACGCTGGCCCGCCGCTGGCCCGGGGCGCACGTGATCGGCCTGGACTCCTCGGGCGAAATGGTCCGCCAGGCCCGGCGGGCCCGGGGCGAACCCAACCTGGAGTTCATCGAAGGGGACATTGCCGGCTGGACTCCGCCGCGGGGCCTGGACGTGCTGATTTCCAATGCCGCGCTGCACTGGGTGCCCGGCCACCTGGCCATGATGCGCCGCTGGCTGCAGCAGTTGCAGCCGGGCGCCTGGCTGGCGGTCCAGGTGCCGGACAATTTCGATGCACCCTCCCACGCGCTAATGCGCGCGCTCGCAGATTCGCCGCGCTGGTCCGCGCGCCTCGCCGGGGTGCTCCGTCACGACAACACGGTGGGATCCGTGCTGGACTACCTGCGCCTGCTGCTTGAGGAAGGCTGCGAGGCGCAGGCCTGGACCACCATTTACGAGCATGTGCTCCATGACCAGGACCCGGTGCTGGAGTGGGTCCGCGGCGCCGGGCTGAGGCCGGTGCTGGCCGCGCTGGCCGCGGAGGAGGCCCGGGAGTTCGAGGCCGAATTCGCCCGGCTGCTGCGCCAGGCCTATCCGGCCACACCGTACGGCACGGTGTACTCCTTCCGGCGGATTTTCGCCGTCGGATGCAAGAAGGGTCCGGCGTGAGCGGGCTGGAGCCGATGCCTGCGGACTGGGACCGGGTACTGGTTCTGATGGCCCATCCGGACGACCCCGAGTACGGGGCGTCCGCGGCGGTGGCCGAATGGGCGGCGCAGGGCAAGCAGGTCGCCTATGTTCTGGCCACCCGCGGGGAGGCCGGCATCGCCGGGTTGCCCCCGGCCGAGGCCGGCCCGCTCCGGGAAGCCGAGCAGCGTGCCGCCTGTGCGGCGGTGGGCGTGGAGGACCTGACCTTCCTGGACCATCCGGATGGCCGGCTGGAGGAAACCCTGGCCCTGCGCCGGGACCTGGCCCGGGCCATCCGGCGGTACCGCCCGGACGGGCTCATCACGCTGAACCACCGGGAAACCTGGGCGCCGGGCCGTTGGAATTCGCAGGACCATCAGGTCTTCGGCCGCTCCGTGCTCAACGCCGTGGCCGATGCCGCCAACGAGTGGATCTTCCCCGAACTGGGCGACGCCGGCCTGCCGCCACATGCCGGCGTGCGCTGGGCGGCGCTGGTGTCCCCGCAACCCACGCACTTCGTCCCGGTGGGCCGGGAGAGCATGGAAAAGGCGCTGGCCTCCCTGATGGCGCACGAACGCTACCTGGAGGCGCTCAGCCCCCGGCCGGTGCGCGAACAGGCCCGGGACCTGTTGCGGCTGGCCACCGAAGGGGACGACGACGGGGCGCGCGTCGCCTTCGAGTTGTTCCGCTATTAGACGGGAGCGCCCTGGAGTAGGGCTCGCGGGACCTGCCGTGGCGGCGCAGCCGACACTGCGGGAGCGTCCCAATCTTTACCAGCCGCGTTCCTTCCACTCCTGCAGGTGCGGCCGTTCCGCCCCCAGGGTGGTGCCCTTGCCGTGGCCGGGATGGACCACCGTGTCGTCCGGCAGGTAGGCGAAGACCCGCTCGACCACATCGTGGTAGAGCGAGGCGAAACGGGCCGGGTCCTTCCGGGTGTTGCCCAACCCGCCGGGGAACAGCGAGTCCCCGGTGAACAGGTGGGCCGGACCATGGGGATCCCGGTAGAGCAGGGCGACGCTGCCGGGAGTGTGGCCGCGGAGCTTGATCACTTCCAGCTCGAAGCCGTCGAACCAGCGGATCTCCCCGTGGTCCAGCGCGATTTTCGTGGGCACCTCGATGGCGTCGATATCCTCGGTGCCGGCTGCAGTCGGCGCGCCCGTGGCCTGCACCGCCTCGGCGAGCGCCCGGACATGGTCCCAGTGGCTGTGCGTGGTGATGATCAGCTTCACCTGAGCCTTCCCGCCGGGGGCATCTGCGGCGCCCTCGGCCAGCAGCTTCCGGATGGCCGGGAAGTCGTCCGCGGCGTCGATCAGCACCTGATCGCCGGAAGACTTCGAGGTCAGCAGGTACACATTGTTGTCCATCTCGCCGACGGATACGCTGCGGATGGTCAAGTCAGTGGTCTCGATCATGCGCCCCAGTCTAACGGCCGAGGGACCCGCCGCGAGCGGAGCGAGCAAGAGAGCGGCCGGGGGTCCCCGCAGGCGGAGCGTGTGGGGGAGGCCGGGAACGGGGAGTCCGGTGGACGCCAACGGTTGCTGCCTCCGCCCGTGGGCCCCTTGCCACGTGCCGGCAGCGGGCGTAAGTTCGCTATGCCCCCGGCGCCGCCGGGGAAAGACCGACGGAGGAGTGGTGCTTTTCCGGCTCGTGCTGCGCAGCCTGGCGCCCTACCGGGCGCAGGTCGCCGTCGTCGTCGTGCTGCAGTTCCTGCAGACCGCCGCCATGTTGTGCCTGCCGACGTTGAACGCCGGCATCATCGACCGCGGCGTGATCCGCGGGGATACCGGCACCATCCTGCGCCTGGGCGGGTGGATGCTCGCCGTTACGGCCGCCCAAGCGCTTTGCGCGGTGGCCGCCGGCTATCTCGGCGCACGGGTGGCCATGGGCGCGGGACGGGACATCCGCGACAGCCTGTTCGTGAAGGTCCAGCAGCTCTCCGCCCAAGAGGTGGGCGGCTTCGGCACGCCGTCCCTGATCACACGTACGACCAACGACGTGCAGCAGGTACAGCTGGTGGTGCTGATGGCCTTCACCATGATGGTCTCCGCCCCGATCATGGGCATCGGCGCCGTGCTGCTGGCCCTGCACCAGGATGTGCCGCTGTCCGGTCTGCTCCTGCTGGTGCTGCCACTGCTGTTTACCGTGATCGGGCTGGTGGTGCGCCGGCTCGCGCCGCAATTCCGCAAGGCGCAGGCGCAGCTGGACCGGATCAACGCCGTGCTGCGCGAACAGATCATGGGCGTGGCAGTGGTGCGGGCCTTCGGCCGCGAAGAGCACGAAGCCCGGCGCTTCCGGGCGGCGAATGCGGACCTGACCGCCACCGGGCTGCGGGTGGGACAGCTGATCGCGCTGATGTTCCCTGCCGTGATGCTGGTAGTCAACCTGGCCTCGGCCGGGGTGGTCTGGTTCGGCGGCCTGCGCATCGATTCCGGGCAGATGCAGGTCGGCGCCCTGACCGCGTTCATCGCCTACACCATGCAGATCCTGATGGCGGTGATGATCTCGATGTTCATGCTCATGATGGTGCCGCGCGCCGCCGTCTGCGCCGAGCGCATCACCGCGGTGCTGACCGCCCGGACCAGCGTGCTGCAGCGGCCCGGGGCTCCGGAGCTGGCGTACGACGGCGGCAGGCTGGTCTTCGACGACGTCGCCTTTTCCTATCCCGGCGCCGAGGCGCCGGTGCTGTCCGGGATCAGCTTCGCCGCCGAGCCGGGGACGACGACGGCGATCATCGGCCCCACCGGCTGCGGCAAGACGACGCTGCTCTGCCTGGTGCCCCGGCTGCTGGATGCCTCGCACGGCACGATCACGGTGGACGGACAGGACACAGCCGCCGTGACCCTGGACTCGCTGCGCGCCGGAATCGGGCTGGTGCCGCAGCGGGCCACCCTGTTCGCCGGGACCATCGCCTCGAACCTGCGTTTCGGCAACGCCCATGCCACGGACGCGGAGCTCTGGGCCGCCCTGGAGACGGCCCAGGCGGCGGACTTCGTCCGGGCCAGGGACGGGGGACTGGAACACCCGGTGGAACAGGGCGGCGGCAACCTCTCCGGCGGCCAGCGTCAGCGCCTGGCCATCGCCCGTGCGCTGGTGGCCCGGCCGGCCATCTACCTCTTCGATGACAGCTTCTCCGCCCTGGACTTCGCCACCGACGCACGGCTGCGCGCCGCCCTGAAGTCCCCGGACTCGCCCGCGCACGGCACCACGGTGCTGATCGTAGCCCAGCGGGTGGGCAGCATCCTGGATGCTGACCGGATAGTGGTCCTGGACCAGGGCCGGATCGCCGGACAGGGAACCCACCGGGAACTGCTGCGCGGCTGCCCCACCTACCGGGAAATCGCCGCCTCCCAGCTGCCGCCCGAAGACCTGGAGGCAGCGGCATGAGCATGATGCGCGGCGGCTTCCGCGGCATGGCCGGGAACCAGCAGCCGGCCCGGCCGCTGAACTTCGGCCCCAGCCTGCGGCGCATCCTCGCCCTGATGCGACCGGACCGGCCGGCCGCCGCCGCCATGACCGCCGCGGCAGTGCTCTCCGTGGCACTGACGGTGCTGGCCCCGCGCATCCTCGGCGCGGCCACGGACGTCATCTTCACCGGACTAATCTCCCGCAGCATCCCCGCAGGGGTGAGCCAGGCCGAACAGGTCCGGCGGCTGCGCAGCGAGGGCCGGGACCAGCTGGCGGACATGCTCGCGGCCATGCACCTGATTCCGGGCCAGGGCATCGATTTCGACCGGCTGCGGATGATCCTGCTGGCGGCGGCCTGCCTGTACCTGGCCTCCTTCGGCTTCGGCTGGCTCCAGGGCCGGCTCAGCGCCATCGTCGTCCAGCGGGCCATGTTCCGGCTGCGCGAAGCGGTCGAGGCCAAGCTCTCCCGCTTGCCGATGGGCCACTTCCAACGCGAATCCCGCGGGGACGTGCTCAGCCGCGTCACCAACGACATCGACAACCTTTCCCAGACCCTGAGCCAGACCCTGGCCCAGATCATGGTCTCCGTACTGACCATCGGCGGGGTGCTGGCCATGATGGTCACCGTCTCCCCGCTGCTGGCCCTGATCACCATCGTCACGGTGCCGCTCTCCGCCGTCGCCACGCTCCGGATCGCCCGGCGCTCGCAGGCACTGTTCACCGACCAGTGGCGCACCACCGGCCGGCTGAACGGGCACATCGAGGAGATGTTCACCGGACATGACGTGGTCAAGGCCTTCGGCCGGCAGCCGCAGGCCATCGCCGACTTCCGCAGCGCCAACGAACAGCTGTACACGGCGGCCTACCGCGCGCAGTTCGTATCCGGGATGATCATGCCGGCCATGATGCTTATCTCGAACCTGAACTACGTGGCGGTCGCCGTCGTCGGCGGGCTGCAGGTGGCTTCCGGGCAGCTGTCCATCGGCGGCGTGCAGGCCTTCATCCAGTACAGCCGGCAGTTCAGCCAGCCACTGGGCCAGCTGGGCGGCCTGGCCAACATGCTCCAGTCCGGCGTGGCCTCCGCCGAGCGCGTGTTTGCCCTGCTCGACGACGAAGAGGAGAATCCGGACCCGGTCCGGCCTCCTGCGGTTGCCCCGGCCGCGGAGGGGGAACCGCAGCGGATCCGCGGCCGGGTGGCCTTCGAGGACGTCAGCTTCTCCTACGGCCAAGGTTCCGAGGTCATCCACGGGCTGTCCCTGGTGGCCGAACCGGGACAGACCGTCGCGATCGTCGGCCCCACCGGCGCCGGCAAGACGACACTGGTGAACCTGCTGATGCGCTTCTATGAACCGGATGCGGGCCGGATCACCGTGGACGGGGTGGACATCACCGCGATTCCCCGGCGGCAGCTGCGGCGAAACGTGGGCATGGTGCTCCAGGACGCGTGGTTGTTCGGCGGGACCATCCGGGACAACCTCGCCTACGGTGCGCCGGAGGCCACGGAGGAGCAGATCATGGCGGCGGCGCGGGCCACCCAGGTGGACCACTTCGTCCGGGCCCTGCCTGCCGGCTACGACACCGTGCTCGAGGACGGCGGCGGCCGGCTGAGCCAGGGCCAGCGGCAACTGATCACGATTGCCCGGGCATGGCTGGTGGATCCTGCCATCCTGGTGCTGGATGAGGCCACCAGCTCTGTGGACACGCGCACGGAGGTGCAGATCCGGCAGGCCATGGCGGGGCTGCGCCAGGGCCGGACCAGCTTCGTGATCGCGCACCGGTTGTCGACGATCCGCGACGCGGATGTCATTCTGGTGATGCGGGACGGACGGATCGTGGAACGCGGCCGGCACGAAGAACTGCTGGCCGCGGGCGGTTTCTATGCCGGCCTGTACCGGGCGCAGTTCGCGGCCCCGCTGACACTGGAGCAGGCGGGGGACGGCACGGCGGACGGCACAATGGCGGAAAAGGAGCGGGCAGCGGGGCATGGAAGCTGATCAATTCGACTGGCGGCTGAACCGGGACAGTGCCGTGGCGCTCTTCGAGCAGCTGCGGCTGCGGATCATCGAGGCCGCGGACAACGGCGAGCTGCCAGTGGGGACCAAGCTGCCGCCGGTGCGCAAGCTGGCCGAACACCTCGGCGTGGTGCCCAATACCGTGGCCCGCGCGTACCGGGAGCTGGAGACCGCCGGCCGGGTGGATACCCAGGGCCGGGCGGGCACCGTGATCAGTGCGGGGGCGGCCCGCTCCGAGCAGCTGCTGGCCGCGGCCGCGGAGGAATTCGCCCGCGTGGTCCATGCCCAGGGGATCGACACCGCGGTGGCCGTCGCGGCGGTCAAGGCGGCGGTGGACCGCCTGGCCGCTCAGTAGCCGCGGCAAGTTCGAAGGAACCTTCGACTAGACTGGTAGGCGTGCTTACCGCGAGTGAATCAGCAAGTTCCATCCTGAGCCAAGCCGCCAAGCCCGACCTTTCGCGCCTCGTGGTCAAGGGGGCGCGCGAACACAACCTGCGCAACATCGACCTGGACCTGCCGCGCGATTCGATGATCGTCTTCACCGGGCTGTCCGGTTCCGGCAAGTCCTCCCTGGCCTTCGACACCATCTTTGCCGAGGGCCAGCGCCGGTACATCGAATCCCTCTCCTCGTATGCCCGCATGTTCCTGGGCCAGGTGGACAAGCCGGACGTGGACTTCATCGAGGGGCTCTCGCCCGCGGTCTCCATCGACCAGAAGTCCACCAGCAAGAACCCGCGCTCGACGGTCGGCACCATCACCGAAATCTACGACTACCTGCGCCTGCTCTGGGCGCGTGTGGGACGGCCGCACTGCCCGATCTGCGGCGAGCCGGTGGCGCGGCAGACTCCGCAGCTGATCGTGGACCAGCTGCTCGAGCTGCCGGAGGGCACCCGGTTCCAGCTCCTGGCCCCGGTGGTGCGCGGGCGCAAGGGCGAATTCGTGGAACTGTTCCGCGAGCTCTCCACGAAGGGCTACTCCCGTGCCAAGGTGGACGGCAAGCTGGTCCAGCTCTCGGATCCGCCCAAGCTGGGCAAGCAGTTCAAGCACACCATCGAGGTGGTAGTGGACCGGCTGGTGGCCAAGGACGGCATCCGCCAGCGCCTGGCGGACTCGGTGGAGACCGCGCTCGAGCTGGCCGACGGCCGCGTGCTGGCCGACTTCGTGGACCTGGACGAGGCGGAGCCGGGCCGCACCAGGGCCTTCTCCGAGAACCTGGCCTGCCCGAACGAGCATCCGCTGGCCATTGACGAAATCGAGCCGCGGTCCTTCTCCTTCAACAACCCGTTCGGCGCCTGCCCTGCCTGCACCGGCATCGGGAGCAAGCTGGAGGTCGACGAGGAACTGGTGGTGCCCGATCCTTCGCTCAGCCTTGCGGAAGGGGCCATCGCTCCGTGGGCATTGGGCAAGGCCACCTCGGAGTACTGGGCCCGACTGCTGGAAGGGCTCTCGCACGAACTGGGCTTTTCCATGGACACCCCGTTCTCGAAGCTGCCGGCCGCGGTCCGCAAGGCTGTGCTTTACGGCAAGGACTACAAGGTCGTTGTGCAGTACCGCAACCGCTTCGGCAGGGAGCGCAAGTACAGCACGGGCTTCGAGGGCGCCGTGCAGTACATCCACCGTAAGCACCAGGAAACCGAATCCGACAACGCCCGGGACCGCTACGAAGAATACATGCGCGAGGTCCCGTGCCCGGCCTGCAAGGGCGCGCGGCTGAATCCGGCGTCGTTGTCCGTGCTGGTCAACGGCAAGTCCATCGCGGAAGTCTCCGCCCTGCCGCTGCGCGACTGCAGCGATTTCCTGGCCGCGCTGACCCTGACCGGACGCGAGGAGCAGATCGCCCACCAGGTGCTGATCGAGATCCAGGCCCGGTTGAAGTTCCTGCTCGACGTCGGACTGGAGTACCTGAACCTTGAGCGTGCCGCCGGCACGCTCTCCGGCGGCGAGGCCCAGCGCATCAGGCTGGCCACCCAGATCGGCTCGGGCCTGGTGGGCGTGCTGTACGTACTGGACGAGCCCTCCATCGGCCTGCACCAGCGGGACAACCGCCGGTTGATCGAGACCCTGACCCGGCTGCGGGATCTGGGCAACACGCTGATCGTCGTCGAACACGACGAGGACACGATCCATGAAGCGGACTGGATCGTGGACATCGGCCCGGGCGCGGGGGAGCACGGCGGCCAGGTGGTCCATTCGGGCCCGTTGAAGGAACTGCTGGACAACGAGGAATCCCTGACCGGCGACTACCTGGCCGGACGGCGGAAGATCGAGGTCCCGGCAACCCGCCGCAAGGTGGATAAGCAGCGCCAGCTCAAGGTGGTCGCCCCCCGGGAGAATAACCTCAAGGGCATGGATGCGGTCTTCCCGCTGGGGGTGTTCACCGCCGTGACCGGTGTGAGCGGCTCCGGCAAGTCCACGCTGGTGAACGACATCCTGTACAAGGTGCTGGCGAACAAGCTCAACGGCGCCAAGCACGTGGCCGGCCGGCATACGCGGGTGGAGGGCCTGGAGCACCTGGACAAGGTCATCCATGTGGACCAGAGCCCCATCGGGCGCACGCCGCGGTCCAACCCGGCCACCTACACCGGAGTGTTCGACCATATCCGCAAGCTCTTCGCCGAGACCAGCGAGGCGAAGGTCCGCGGCTACCTGCCCGGCCGGTTCTCCTTCAACGTCAAGGGCGGCCGTTGCGAGGCCTGTTCCGGCGACGGCACGCTGAAGATCGAGATGAACTTCCTGCCGGACGTCTACGTTCCGTGCGAGGTGTGCCACGGTGCGCGCTACAACCGGGAAACCCTCGAAGTCCATTACAAGGGCAAGACCATCGCCGATGTGCTGAACATGCCGATCGAGGAGGCGGCCGGGTTCTTCGCCGCGTTCAGCCCGATTGCCCGGCACCTGAACACGCTGGTCGACGTCGGTCTGGGCTATGTGCGCCTCGGCCAGCCCGCCACGACCCTTTCCGGCGGCGAAGCGCAGCGCGTGAAGCTGGCCAGCGAGCTGCAGAAGCGATCCAACGGCCGCAGCGTCTACGTCCTGGACGAGCCCACCACCGGGCTGCACTTCGAGGACATCCGCAAGCTGCTGCTGGTGCTGCAGTCCCTGGTGGACAAGGGCAACACGGTCATTACCATCGAGCACAATCTCGACGTGATCAAGAGCGCCGACTGGATCGTGGACCTCGGACCCGACGGCGGATCCGGCGGCGGCGGGATTATCGCCACCGGGACTCCGGAGCAGGTAGCCAAGTCCGAGGTCAGCCACACCGGAAGGTTCCTGGCGGAGATCCTCGGGTAGCCGGCCGGGGTACGACGGCGGCAGGTGCCGCACTGCAGCGTCCGTGGCAGAAGCATTTTCGAGTTGTTTCTCTATCAATCGAACATGTATTCGGATACAATCGTGCCATGGCAGCGCGGCCGCAGGAACCGGAGTTCCTGGATCGGCCATCCAGCGAGGATGGTGCTGCAGGCCCGTCCCTGCCGGCAGTAACTCCCGACCGGATGCCGACGGAACCGGACCGGGCCGCGCTGCTGCCGCCTGACCGCGGCTCGGACTGGGCGTCCAAGGGCAGGGCATGGGCTGGCTGCGTCCCTGTCCCGATTGATTCCGCCGACCCTGCACCCGATCCCCTGCGCGTCCTGTTGGCCGGCGGCGAGGGTCCGGATGCCGAGGATGACTGGCCCGACGATGGGGCGGGACCTGGAGTCGGAGCCTGGACGCGGGCCCGGCGGACCGGCAGGGACACGGCCCCCTGCCGGCGGAGGTTGCCGCGGGCCTTGCGGCCAGGACCCCTTCATTCGCCCGGCTCCTGACGGATCCGGTGGGCGGTGCTCCTTTGGCCCTGGACCGCACCACGTACCGCCTGACCGCGGCACGGCGCTGCCGGCAGTCCGCCTGCGGGAACCGGCAGCGGTGGGACGGGAGTGCCGGACGGGGGCGGGAAGGCACGGGCTCCGTCGACACGCCGCCGTTCTGACCCGGCGCCTGTTGGCACGCCCGGTCCGGCGCGTGCATGCCCCGGAGGGCATGCGTGCCCGGAATGCCCGGCTGATGTGGAAAAATGCCTTGGTGACTTCCTTTCCGGCCCTGGTACTCTTCGATCTCGACGGCACGCTGGTCGACCCGGCCGGAGCGATCACCGGGGGCATCGGCCGGGCCCTGGCGACGGCCGGACTGCCGGTTCCGCCCCCGGCGGTGCTGGATTCCATGGTAGGCCCGCCCCTGGGAGACTCGCTGCGCAGCCTGGCGGCGGTCCCGGAGGAGCGCGTGGGCGAGGTCATCCGCCTCTACCGCGCGGAGTACCGGCAGTACGGGATGGCCGAGAGCAGGGTCTATCCCGGGATGGAGCTGCTGCTGCAGCGCCTGCGCGGCCAAGGGATACGGTTGGCCGTTGCCACCCAGAAGCCTGCGCCGATCGCCGCGGAGCTGCTGCAGGTGCAGGGGCTTGCGGAGTACTTCGACGACCTGCACGGCGCGGAACTGGATGATCCCGGTGCTACGCCTGCGGACGGGCACGGGAAGATCCCGATTGTCGCCGAGGCCCTGGCGGCCGGAGCCGCAGTTGCCGGCGCGCCGGTGCCGGCGATTATGGTCGGGGACCGGCATTTCGACATGGCGGCCGCCGTCCACCATGGTATTCCGGCGCTCGGCGTGGCCTGGGGTTTTGCCGCCGAAGGCGAGCTGGAAGCCGCCGGGGCCACCGCCGTCGTACGTACAGCACAGGAGCTGGAGGAACAATTGATGCAACGTGCCCTGGTGCAAAGAGCTGCGGGTGTGGCCGCCGGCCAGGACGCGGGGCAGTAGGCACCATGGAGTTTTTCGAAGTCACCCGTGCGCTGTTCCGCGGCGCCATCCGCGCCACCTGCCGGCCCGTGGTCGAGGGCCTGGAGAATTTCCCGAAAGAGGGGCCGGTCATCGTCGCCCCGAACCACCAGTCCTTCCTGGACAGCATCATCGTCCAGGCCCTGATGCCGCGGAGGGTCGCCTTCTTCGCCAAGGCCGAATACTTCACGGGCAAGGGGGTCAAGGGCATGTTCTCGCGCTGGTTCTTCAGCAGCGTGGGCTCGATCCCGGTCGAACGCGGCGAGCAGGCGGCCAGCGTGGCCGCGCTGCAGACCGCCCTGGAGATCCTGGAGCGGAACGAGGCCTTCGGCATCTATCCGGAGGGTACCCGCTCCCGGGACGGGCGCCTGTACCGGGGCCGCACCGGAGTGGGCTGGCTGGCGCTGACCACAGGCGCCCCGGTGCTGCCCGTGGGGCTGATCGGGACCGACAAGCTGCAGCCGGCGGACCGGCTGATGATTACCCCGCGGCAGTTCACCATGAAGGTCGGCGCCCCGCTGTATTTCGATAAAGTTGGAGCAGACCACTCGCTGCCGGCACGCCGGGCGGCCACGGACAAGATCATGGACGCCATCGCCGAACTGACCGGCCAGGAACGGGCCAGCACCTACAACCAGACGAAGTCCAGCGAATAGCAGCGAACATAACCGCGAACACCACAGGAACAGAAGAGCAGCAGCAATGGCGGACCCTTCCAGCTACCGCCCCAGGACCGGCGAAATCCCCACCAATCCCGGCGTCTACCGGTTCCGGGACGAACACAAACGTGTCATCTATGTGGGCAAGGCCAAGAACCTGCGCTCCCGGCTGACCAGCTACTTCGCGGCACCGGAAACGCTGCAGCCGAAGACCCGGGCCATGGTGCACAGCGCCGCCTCGGTGGAATGGACCGTGGTGGGCAGCGAACTGGAGGCCATCCAGCTCGAATATACGTGGATCAAGGAATTCGCGCCGCGGTTCAACATCATGTTCCGGGACGACAAGTCCTACCCCTACCTGGCCGTGACCATGTCCGAGAAATTCCCGCGGGTCCAGGTGATGCGCGGGGAACGGCGCAAGGGCACCAAATACTTTGGCCCGTTCTATCCGGCCAAGGCCATCCGGGAAACGGTCGACACGCTGCTGCGGGTGTTCCCGGTGCGCACCTGCAGCAACGGCGTGTTCAAGCGCGCCGTCGCGACCGGCCGGCCCTGCCTGCTCGGTTACATCGACAAGTGCTCGGCCCCGTGCGTCGGCAGGATTTCCCCGGAGGACCACAAGGCGCTGGCGGCCGAGTTCTGCGCCTTCATGGGCGGGGAAGCCGGACGTTTCATCACCGCGTTGGAACGGAAGATGGCCGCCGCGGTGGCGGAACTGGACTACGAGTCCGCGGCCCGCTACCGGGATGACATCGCGGCACTGAAGCGCGTCTTCGAACGCAATGCCGTGGTGCTCTCCGAGGACACCGACGCCGACGTGTTCGCCATGGCCGAGGACGAACTGGAGGCCGCGGTCCAGGTCTTCCACGTGCGCGGGGGCCGCATCCGCGGCCAGCGCGGCTGGGTGGTGGAGAAGGTCGAGGACCAGACCCGGGCCGACTTCATCGAGCACCTGCTCCAGCAGGTCTACGGCGACGGCGAGGGGCCGGACCGGATTCCGCGCCAGGTGCTGCTGCCGGCCGAGCCGGAGAACGCGGCCGAACTCGAGGAATGGCTGCGCGGGCTGCGTGGCAGCCGGATGGAAATCCGGGTACCCAAGCGCGGGGACAAGGCGGCGCTGCTGGCCACGGTCCAGGAAAACGCCGACCAGGCGCTGGCCTTGCACAAGAGCCGGCGGGCCGGGGACATCACCACCCGCTCGGCCGGGCTGCAGCAGCTGCAGGAGGCGCTGGGGCTGCCCGTGGCCCTGCTGCGGATCGAATGCTATGACATCTCCCACGTGCAGGGCACCAATGTGGTGGCGTCCATGGTGGTGGTCGAGGATGGCCTGCCCAAGAAATCGGATTACCGCCGCTTCTCGATCACCGGCGAGGCGGCCCGGGACGACACCGCATCCATGTACGACGTGATCAGCCGCCGCTTCCGCAACTACCTGGCGGACCAGGCGGCGAAACAGCTGGCGCCGGACGGATCCGGGGGCGCCGGCCGGGAGGAGTCCGGCGCCGGGGTCCTGGCCGACACCACCATGGCCGCCCCGCGGGCCAAGTTCGCCTACCCGCCGAACCTCGTCGTCGTTGACGGCGGACCGCCCCAGGTGGCGGCCGCGTCCCGGGCGCTGGCGGACCTGGGGATCACCGACATCTACGTGGTGGGCCTGGCCAAGCGCTTGGAGGAGGTCTGGCTGCCCGACGACGAATTCCCGGTGATCCTGCCCCGCGCCTCCGAGGGACTGTACCTGCTCCAGCGCATCCGTGACGAGGCGCACCGCTTCGCCATCAGCTACCACCGGCAGAAGCGCGGCAAGTCCATGACCGTCTCCATCCTGGACGAGATCCAAGGGCTGGGACCGGCCAAGAGCAAGGCGCTGCTGAAACACTTCGGTTCGGCCAAGCGGCTGAAGGCCGCCGGGGTGGAGGAACTGGTGCAGGTGCCCGGCATCGGACCGGCCCTGGCCGCCTCCATCCGGCGCCAGCTCGACACCGCCGCAGGACAGGATACGGCCGTGCCTGCGGTGAACATGACCACCGGTGAAATCATCGATTCCTAGCAAACTTGGTTAGGCTTGAGTCCGGTGCAGTCAGCTGCATGGGAACGGAACGGAACGGGAAGGCTCAATGTCAGAAGACGAGGATTTCACGCCCATTAAGCCGGCTGAATCCGAATTGCTGGTGGTCACCGGGATGTCGGGTGCGGGGCGGACCACTGCCGCCCACGCCCTGGAGGACCACGGCTGGTATGTGGTGGACAACCTGCCGCCGCAGATGCTGGGCACGCTGGCCGAGCTGGTGGCCCGGATGCCCGATTCGCTGCCGCGGATGGCGGTGGTGATCGACGTGCGCAGCCAGGCGCTCTTCCGCGACATCCAGGACGCCATGCAGCAGTTGGCCGCCAGCGCCGTGAACCACCGCGTGCTGTTCCTGGACGCCTCCGACGAGGTGCTGGTGCGGCGCTTCGAGCAGGGCCGCCGGCCGCACCCGCTGCAGGGCGGCGGCCGGATCTCGGACGGCATCCGGGCCGAACGCCGGCTGCTGGCGCGCCTGAAGGACACCGCGGACCTGGTGCTGGATACCTCCGACATGAATGTCCATACGCTGGCCACCAATATCACCGAGTTGTTCTCCGACGACGGCCCGATCATCCTGCGCCTGAACGTGATGAGCTTTGGCTTCAAGTATGGCCTGCCGGTGGACGCCAACTATGTGGCGGACGTCAGGTTCATCCCCAACCCGCACTGGGTCCCGGCGCTGCGTCCGCACACCGGCCTGGAAAAGCAGGTCAGCGATTTCGTGCTGGTCGAATCCGGGGCCGAGGAGTTCATCAAGCGCTACGTCTACGCCCTGGAGCCGGTACTCGAAGGCTACCGGCAGGAAAACAAGCACTACGCCACCATCGCCGTCGGCTGTACCGGAGGCAAGCACCGCTCGGTGGCCGTGGCGGAAGAACTCGCCAAGCGCCTGGCCCAGCTGCCACGGGTTAAGGTCACGGTGACCCACCGCGACCTGGGACGCGAGTAATGGCGCTGCTGACCGGTTCGCTGCCGCGGATTCCGCTGCCCCAGACCGCCGCCGGGACCGGCAGGTTCAAGGAGCCGCCGTCGGTGGTGGCCTTGGGCGGGGGCCACGGGCTGTCTGCTTCGCTGGCTGCGCTGCGGCTGCTGACCTTGGACCTGACCGCGGTGGTCACGGTGGCCGACGACGGCGGTTCCTCCGGCCGGCTGCGGCGGGAGTTGGGCGTGCTGCCGCCGGGAGACCTGCGGATGGCGCTGGCCGCGCTGTGCGACGACACCGAGTGGGGGCGCACCTGGCGGGACGTGATGCAGCACCGGTTCAAGTCGGCAGAGCACACCGAGGCCAGCCTGGACAACCACGCGGTCGGGAACCTGCTGATCGTCACGCTCTGGGAGCTGCTGGGAAATCCGGTGGCCGGGCTGCAGTGGGCCGGTGCCCTGCTCGGCGCCCGCGGTCAGGTGCTGCCGATGGCCACCGTACCCCTGACGATCGAAGGGGACGTGCTCACGGAAACCGCCGAGGGCCGGCTGGCCACCGTGACCATCACCGGTCAGTCCAAGCTGGCGGTGGCCGGCAAGGACTGCCGCGTCAACGACGTCCGGCTGATTCCGGCGGACGCTCCGGCCTGCGGCGAGGCGCTGGAGGCGATCGAGCTGGCGGACTGGGTGGTCCTCGGGCCCGGCTCCTGGTATACCTCGGTGCTGCCGCACCTGATGCTGCCGCAGCTGCGCGACGCGCTCTGCCGGACCACGGCGCGGCGCGTGCTGACTATGAACCTGGCCACTGACACCAAGGAGACCTCCGGGATGACCGCGGCCGACCACCTGGCGGTGCTGCGGCGGTACGCCCCCGAAATGCGCTTCGACTACGTCCTGGCAGATCCGGGAGCCGTCGAGGACCGGGCCCGCTTCGAACAGGAAGCCGGACGGCTGGGGGCGCAGGTGGTGTTCGGTAGAGTGGGTACCTTGGGCGGGGGACCCGTCCATGACCCGCTGCGGCTGGCCGCGGCCTACCACGACATCTTCGTGGGCAGCCAAGGGTCGGCAAACGAATGAGCACTGAGCAGTAAGGACCGGTTGATGGCGCTGACGGCAGCAGTCAAGGATGAGCTTTCCCGCCTGGAGATCAGGAAGTCCTCGGTACGGAAGGCGGAGGTTTCCGCGATGCTCCGCTTCGCCGGCGGACTGCACATTATTTCCGGACGCATCGTCATCGAGGCGGAAGTGGACCTGACTGCGACGGCGCGCCGGCTGCGCACCGCCATTGCCGAAGTCTACGGGCACAACAGCGAAATCATCGTGGTTTCCGGCGGCGGCCTGCGCCGCGGCAACCGCTATGTGGTGCGTGTGGTGCGCGACGGCGAATCCCTGGCCCGGCAGACCGGCCTGCTGGATGCCCGCGGACGGCCCGTGCGCGGGCTGCCCTCGGTGGTGGTCAACGGCTCCGCCGCCGACGCCGAGGCGGTCTGGCGCGGTGCGTTCCTGGCCCACGGCTCGCTTACCGAGCCGGGCCGGTCCTCCTCGCTGGAGGTGACCTGCCCGGGCCCGGAGGCTGCGCTGGCGCTCGTGGGCGCGGCCCGCCGGCTCGGAATCACCGCCAAGGCCCGCGAAGTCCGCGGCGTGGACCGGGTGGTGATCCGCGACGGGGACACCATTGCCGCGCTGCTGACCCGGATGGGCGCCCACGATGCACTGATGGTCTGGGAAGAGCGCCGCATGCGCAAGGAGGTGCGAGCCACTGCGAACCGGCTGGCGAATTTCGACGACGCCAACCTGCGCCGCTCTGCCCAGGCCGCCGTCGCCGCCGGGGCGCGCGTGGAGCGCGCCTTGGAAATCCTGGGCGAGGACGTACCGGACCATCTGCGCTATGCGGGCGAACTGCGGGTGGCCCACAAGCAGGCCAGCCTGGACGAGCTGGGCCGGCTGGCGGAACCACCCATGACCAAGGACGCCATTGCCGGCCGCATCCGGCGCCTGTTGGCGATGGCGGACAAACGCGCGGCCGAGCTGGGCATCCCGGGCACCGAGGCCAGCGTGACACCCGACATGCTGGATGGGTGAAAGATCCCTAGGATGGGACTTACCCGGGTCTGGCCCGGGTTGGGCCGTTTACGGCCAGTGGCAAGCTTCCGGGCGGAACCGCCGCCCGGATGGTCAATCCGAAGGCCGCTTCGGCGGCCGGAATCTACGGAGGGTTTCGTGACGAAGTACGAACTGCCTGATCTGCCTTACGATTACGCGGCTTTGGAGCCGCACATCTCCGCCCGCATCATGGAGCTGCACCACGACAAGCACCACGCCGCCTACGTGACCGGGGCCAACGCGGCCTTGGAGAAGATGGCCGAGGCCCGTGACGGCGGCGACGCCGCCGCGGCCGCCAAGCTGTCCAAGGACCTGCAGTTCAACCTGGGCGGCCATATCAACCACTCCATCTTCTGGAACAACATGTCCCCGGACGGCGGCGACAAGCCCACCGGCGAGCTGGCCGCGGCCATCGACGAGTTCTTCGGCTCCTTCGACAGCTTCCGCGGCCACTTCACCGGGGCTGCCACCACCATCCAGGGCTCCGGCTGGGCGATCCTGGCCTACGAGCCGATCGGCGGAAACCTGGTCATCGAGCAGATGTACGACCAGCAGAACGGCGTGCCGGTGGCCACCACCCCGCTGCTGCAGCTGGACATGTGGGAGCACGCCTTCTACCTCGACTACCAGAACGTCAAGGCCGACTACGTCAAGGCGTTCTGGAACATCGTGAACTGGGCCGATGTCGCCGCCCGCTTCGACGCAGCCCGCTCCGGGGCCGCCTCGCTGATCACCGTGGGCAAGTAGTTAGCGCCCTCTTCTTCGGTCCGCTTTGGGCCTAAGATGTTGGCTGGGAGGCACCCCGCGGGGCCCGCGCGGTGCGCGGGGTGCCCCCGGCCGGCAAAGTCCGACACAAGCTATCCGCCTACCCAAGGAGATAGATTCAAGTGACTATTCGTGTTGGCATCAACGGCTTCGGGCGGATTGGGCGGAACTTCTTCCGCGCCGCACTGGCCCAGGAAGCGGATCTGGACATTGTTGCCGTCAACGACCTGACGGACGCCCGGACCCTGGCCCACCTGCTCAAATTCGACAGCGTCATGGGGCGCCTGGCCGAAAGCGTCGAAACCAAGGATGGGAACATCGTTGTCGCCGGCGCCGCGGTGCAGGTGCTTGCCGAGCGCGATCCGGCCCAGCTGCCGTGGAAGAAGCTCGGCGTGGACATCGTGATCGAGTCCACCGGATTCTTTACCAAGGCCGCGGACGCCCGGAAGCACCTCGACGCCGGCGCGAAGAAGGTGCTGATCTCCGCCCCGGCCAAGGACGAGGACATCACCATCGTGATGGGCGTCAACGACGACCGGTACGATCCGAAGTCCCACCACATCATCTCCAACGCCTCCTGCACCACCAACTGCCTGGCGCCGCTGGCCAAGGTGCTCAACGACAAGTTCGGCATCGAGCGCGGCCTGATGACCACCGTGCACGCCTACACCGCGGACCAGAACCTGCAGGACGGCCCGCACCGCGACCTGCGCCGGGCCCGCGCCGCCGCGCTGAGCATCATTCCGACTACCACCGGGGCGGCCAAGGCCATCGGGCTGGTGCTGCCGGAACTGCAGGGCAAGCTGGACGGCTACGCGCTGCGCGTGCCCGTGCCTACCGGCTCGATCACCGACCTGACCGCCACGGTCGGCCGTCCGGTGAGCGTCGAGTCGGTCAATGAGGCTTACCGTACCGCTGCCGCCCAGGAGCACTGGGCCGGCATCCTGGCCTACAGCGAGGACCCGCTGGTCTCCGCCGACATTGTGACCGACCCCGCCTCGTGCACGTTCGATTCCGGCTTGACCAAAGTCACGGGCAACGAGGTTAAGGTCATGGCGTGGTATGACAATGAATGGGGATATTCCAACCGCCTGGTGGACCTCGCCGAATTGGTAGCAACGAAGCTTTAAACAGGCTTGAACCAGCCACACTCCCGGCATAAGGAAGATATGACTGCACACGCTCTCGATGAACTGCTGGCCGATGGCGTCCGCGGACGCCATGTCCTGGTCCGCTCGGATCTGAATGTACCGCTGGACGGGGAAGTCCCGTCCCTGAAAGTGGCCGACGACGGGCGGATCCGGGCCTCGCTGCCGGTCATCCGCAAGCTCGCCGAGGCGGGTGCACGCGTCCTGGTGATGGCGCACCTGGGCCGCCCGAAGGGCGCTCCGGAGGAAAAGTACTCCCTGCGCCCGGCCTACGAGCGGCTCAAGGAACTGGCGACGTTCACCGTGAAGTTCGCCGACGACACCGTCGGGGAGAGCGCCCGGACGCTGGCCGCCGGCCTCGCCGACGGCGAAGTGCTGGTGCTGGAGAACGTGCGCTTCGATCCGCGCGAGACCAGCAAGGACGACGCCGAACGCGGGGCGTTCGCTGCAGAGCTGGCGGCACTGACCGGGGAGAACGGCGCGTACGTGGACGATGCCTTCGGCGCCGTGCACCGCAAGCACGCGAGCGTGTTCGACATCGCGGCCAAGCTGCCCTCCTACCAGGGGGACCTGGTCCGCACCGAGGTCGAGGTGCTGAACCGGCTGACCGATGTGCCGCAGCGGCCCTACGTGGTGGTCCTGGGCGGGTCCAAGGTCTCGGACAAGCTGGCAGTGATCGAGAACCTGATGGGCAAGGCCGACTACATCCTGGTCGGCGGCGGCATGGTGTTCACCTTCCTGGCCGCCCAGGGCTACAAGGTCGGCTCCAGCCTGTTGGAAGGGGATCAGCTGGATACCGTCCGCGGCTACCTCGCCCGGGCCAAGGAAGCCGGCTGCAGTTTCCTGCTGCCCACCGACATCGTGGTGGCCGAAAAGTTCGCCGCCAATGCGGCGCACGAGGTAGTGCCCGCAAATGACATGGAATCCTCCAGCTTCGGCTCCGCCGGTATCGGCCTGGACATCGGACCGGCCTCGCAGGAGCTCTTTGCCCAGCAGATCCACTCGGCCAACACCGTGTTCTGGAACGGGCCGATGGGCGTCTTCGAGTTCGAAGCGTTCGCCGACGGCACCCGTGCCGTGGCCAAGGCGCTCACCGGCAGCGAGGGGTTCACCGTCGTCGGCGGCGGCGACTCCGCCGCCGCGGTGCGCGCCCTCGGCTTTGACGACACCGCCTTCGGGCACATTTCCACCGGCGGCGGTGCCAGCCTCGAGTACCTCGAGGGCAAGGCGCTGCCCGGACTGACCGCGCTGGATCGGAGCTGACCGCATGACTATGTCCACCAACGGCAAGTTCGACCGCACTCCGCTGATCGCCGGCAACTGGAAGATGAACATGGACCATGTCCAGGCCATCACCCTGCTGCAGAAGCTGGCCTGGACCCTCAGCGACGCCCGCCACGACTTCAGCCGGGTGGAGGTGGCCGTCTTCCCGCCGTTCACCGACCTGCGCGGGATCCAGACCCTGGTCCAGGGTGACGACCTGAAGGTGGCCTACGGCGGCCAGGACCTCTCCGAGCACGACTCCGGCGCCTACACCGGGGACATCTCCGGCCAGTTCCTGTCGCGGCTGGGCTGCCGCTACGTGATTGTGGGCCACTCGGAACGGCGGACGATCCACGGCGAGACGGACCAGCTGCTCAACGCCAAGGTCAAGGCCGCCTACCGGCACGGCCTGGTGCCGGTGCTCTGCGTCGGTGAAGGGCTCGAGGTCCGCCAGGCGGGCAACCACGTGGGGCACACGCTGGCGCAGGTCCGCGCGGACCTGGCGGGCCTGCCCGCCGAGCAGGCCGCGCGGCTGGTGGTTGCCTACGAGCCGGTCTGGGCGATCGGCACCGGCGAGGTGGCCGGCCCCGCCGACGCTCAGGAAATGTGCGCCGCGATCCGGGCCGAAACCGCGGACCTGTACGACGACGGCGTGGCCGCCGGCGTACGCCTGCTCTACGGGGGGTCGGTCAAGGCCTCCAACGCGGCGGCGATCCTGAACGAGCGTGACGTGGACGGCGTCCTGGTGGGCGGCGCCAGCCTGGACGTGGCCGAATTTGCTAACATTGTCAGGTTTGAACACCACCTGCTGTCCAAATAATTCCGGTCCCCGGAGGGCAGCGGGCCACCCGGGGACATTCTTGCGTGAAAGGCCGACGTGGACGCTCTGAAGATCGCCCTGCAAATCCTGCTGGGCATCACCAGCCTGCTGCTGACCCTGCTGATCCTGCTGCATAAGGGGCGCGGCGGCGGCATGTCCGACATGTTCGGCGGCGGCATGAGCTCCAGCCTCGGCTCCTCCGGCGTCGCCGAGCGCAACCTGAACCGGTTCACCGTCATCCTGGGGCTGACCTGGGGTGCGGTCATCGTGGCCCTCGGGGTGATCCTGCGCTTCAGCGGCGAGTCCTGATCCACACGTTTCACCGGCCGGCGGTGGTTCCTTCGGGAACCGCCGCCGGCCGTTTTTCGTGGTGGCCCGGGACCGGGGCAGCTAAGCTGGTGTCCGGCAGGACGTAGGTTTATCAACGGAGATGAACATGGCTAATGCATCAAATCCATTCCGGGGCATCCGTATCGGCTCGGCGTCCGGCGCCGGCCTGGCCGGCTGGCAAGCCGAAACCGGCCGGTCCCCGGTGGACGTCCATAAGCTGCCGGTCACCTACCGGTGTCCCCAGGGGCATGAAACCACTCCTGTCTTCGCGGATCTGGCGGAGGAGGAAATCCCTGAGTACTGGGACTGCCCGCGCTGCGGCCGGACCGGTACCCGGCGCCCGGAGGCCGTGTTCGGCGACAGCCGGACCGAGCCGTACAAGAGCCATCTGGACTATGCCAAGGAACGCCGCTCTCCGGCTGAAGCCGAGGAGGTCCTGGCCCGGGCGCTGGGCGAGCTGCGCCGCAGCAGGGGGGAAGCCACGTAGGCGGCCCTCAACCCTGGAGGTCCAGGGCTTCGCCGTCCAGCAGGGACCGCGGCACCTCGGCAGCGGCCTGCTGGTCCAGCAGCCAGAGCGTCTTTTCCTGCCCGCGGACCCCGGCGGCGGGGACTTGGACGGGGGACGCGCCGGCCAGGGCCAGGCCCACGGCTCCGGCCTTGTCCTTGCCCCCGGCGACCAGCCAGACCTCCGCAGCCGAATTGATGGCATCGAGCGTCAGCGAGATGCGCTCCGGCGGCGGCTTGGGGGAGTCGTGCACCCCCACCACCGTGCGTCCGGATTCACGGATGCCGGCCATCTCCGGGAAAAGGGAGGCGATGTGGGCGTCCGGCCCGATGCCCAGCAGCAGCACGTCGAAGCGTGGTACCTGCAGCCCGTCGGCCCCGCGGCTGCCGACCGCCGGGCCCTCCACCGCCGCGGCCTGCCGCAGTTCCTCGGCGTAGGCCAGGGCCGCTTCGTCGACCCCGGCGTACTCTCCGGCCGCGCCGAAGGTATGGACGCGCGCCGGATCAAGATCCAGCCGGTCCAGCAGTGCTTCGCGGGCCTGGCGTTCGTTCCGGTCCGGGCTGTCCCGCGCCACGTACCGCTCGTCGCCCCACCAGAAGTTCACCCGGGACCAGTCCACGGTGCCCAGGCCCTCCGTCCCGGCCACGGCGGCCAGGGTGGCGATGCCCAGCGTGCCGCCGGTGAGCACTACCGTCGCCTCGACGCGCTCGGCCTGGACGGCCGCGAGCCTGGCGACCAGGCGCCCGGCGGCCGCCGCCGCCAGGGCGGCGGGGTCGGCATGGATGCTAACTTCCGGTTCAGCGCTCACTGCGGCGCACACTCCTCAGGTTGGTCTGTGGCAGGCCCTCGGTAATGACCTCGCCAAATACTTCGTCCGGGTCCAGCCGGCGCAGTTCCTCGGCCAGGCACTCGGCCAGGCTGCGGCGGGGCAGCGTGATCCGCTGCAGCGGCTGTCCGGGCAGGATGAGTTCGGCCACGGTCTGGCCGGGACGCAGGATACGCACGTCCCCGGCGGGGCGCACCAGGCGCACGCCGCGGATGCCGGTGCCGGCCGCTTCCTCGATGATGGTCACCGGGGCTTTCAGGGCCAGCGTCAGCCAGGCGGCCAGCAGGACGGTGCTGGGGGAGTCCGCGGCACCTTCCACCGCCACCGACACCACCGGGGAATAGTCCACCTGGTCCAGCGCGGCCGCCAGCTGGATGCGCCAGTTGGTGAGCCTGGTCCAGGCCAGGTCGGTATCCCCGGCGGCGTAGACCTTCGAGAGCTT
>NZ_JBHTML010000018.1:0-35609 GCF_042679445.1 Arthrobacter sp. GCM10027362 | reverse complement strand
GCCGCCCGGCCGGGACCGGATACAGCGCAGGCGCCGGCACCGCGTCCTGCGCGGCGCCGTCGTACCCGGCCTCGTCCAGCGAGCGTGCGAAGGCCGCCGCACCCTCCGGCGCGTTGGACGCGTGCAGCACGTTCACGGACTGTTCGGTCACCCCGAGCAGGAAGCGCTTGCCGTCCGTTTCGACGACGACGACAGCGGCCTTGGGGCTGATGTTCCGGCGTGAAAGCACTGTCAGCGGAACGTCGCCGGCGCTGCCGGCGGCACCACCGGAGAAGCGCCGCTGCAGCACCCAGAGCAGTCCAAGCACCACGGCCAGCGAGAGCAGGACCCGCAGCGCCAGGACAAAGGTGTCCACTTAGTTAAGCCCTTCGGCCACGTCAAGGATCTTGGTGATGCGCACCGCGTAGTCCTGGTCAACGACGACCACCTCGCCGTGGGCAATCAGCCGGCCGTTGAGCAGCACATCCGCGGGGGCCCCGGCGGAGCGGTCCAGTTCGATCACCGCGCCGGGCTCGAGGCCGAGCACGTCGCGTACCGACATCCGGGTGCGCCCGATCTCCACGGTCAGCGACATTTCCACATTGTTAATGCGGCCGAGCTTACCCACCACGTCGGCTCCGGAACCGAAGCGGCCGGCACGGTTATCCCGCACCCGGATCGCAAACCAGCCGGCGGCCTGCCCGTCGTCGCTGGTCAGCTTGAAGACGCCGGCGGCGGGATCGGCAAACAGCGCTGCGGCATTGTCCACCCGCGTCTCGCCCAGCACGCCCGTGCCCAGTACCGACGAGGCGGCTTCCAGGGCCGGACGCAGCAGGTCCGAGCTGGAGACCAGCTGCGAGCCGGTGCCGGCCGCCATGACCAATGCCGAGGTGTCTTCGAGCATTACGGCCAGGTCGGCCGAGGTCTCGCCGACGAAGGAGGCGGTCACGGCGCGGGTCACGCGCGCGGCCAGCGACGCGCCGTCGGGCCAGGCCAGCGCGTACAGCGGGCTGGTGCTGGGCAGCAGGCCCAGGAGCGCATCCGCCGCGGCGGCCGGCAGGGTCTGGGTGGGGTTCATCGGGTGTTCTCCTCGGTAGTGACAATGACGCCGGCCAGACGGGAACCGCTGGCGCCCACGGCCGCGTGGGACAGGGGTTGCCCGCCGATGGCAACATCCAGCGGGCGGTGCTGCGGATGCGGCAGCGGCAGCACGTCCCCGACGGCGAGCCCCAGAACCTCGCGGGGCGTGACCTGCATGGGGGTGAACTGCAGGGACACGTCCACCGGCAGCCGGGCCAGGTGGGCCTCGATCAGGCCGCGCGCATTGGTGGTGTTGCTCACCGGGAAGGCGTCCCGCAGCTGGGCCAGCAGCACCTCCGCGGGGAAGGCCACGGTGGCCGGGGCATTGCTCTCGCCCACCCGGATCTCGAACGAGGCCACGATCATCAGGTCGCTGGTGGCGGCGGCCTGGGCGAACTGGGAGTTGTAGTGGATCGAGTCCAGCCCGATCGGGGTGGTGAGCAGCGAGCCCAGCGAGTAACGCAGGTCCTCCAGCGCGTCTTCCATCAGGCGCTTGATCAGGGCCTGTTCCACCTGGGTGAACTTGCGCTCGGGAATGCGGCCATGGCCGGCGCCGCCGAGCATGTGCGTCACCCAGGTCAGGGCGGCGGAGGTGGGGAACTGGATGACGGCCTTGCCGCTGATATCCTCCAGCGCGCACAGCACCATGGCAGTGGTGGCCGGCAGCGAGGCGGCGTAGTCATCGTAGGTCTGCATCAGGACCTGCTCGGAGGTGACCTGGGAGATGACGCGCACCTTGGCGGTCAGCTGGGTGCCCCACTGGCGGGCAAAGGTCTCGAAAGCCAGCTCCAGCACGCGCGAGTGCTCGCGCGCCAGCGCCGTGGGCCGGCGGAAGTCGTATACCTCCACTGTCGGGGCAGGCTTCGCGGGCACGCTGGATTGCACATGATCCTGGACCGTCACAGCTGGCACTGTCGGCAGGGGGCGCGCCGATGTTAGCAGCGGTGCGGAAATTTCCTGCCGGGGTTCCCGCCGCCCCCGGGCGTCACTGGCCGCCCGGATCCTCTCCGGCAGGCTTGGCGCTGCCGGTTTCCGCCGGGGCCGCGGGCCTGGCCTGCCGGGACTGTTCGATCTTCCGCAGGACCGCCTCCGGGTCCTTGGCCACCTCCGGGATGAGGGCCCGCACCGTCTCCGGCTGTCCGGAGAGCACCACGATGTCCACCCGCCGGTTGGCCGCCAGGTCCGCCCTGGAGCCGGAGGTGTTCAGCGGCCGGGACTCGCCGAAGCCCACCGCGGAGATGCGCTGCATGGCCACCCCCGACTTCTCCACCAGACGGCGCAGCACATTCACGGCGCGGTCCGAGGACAGTTCCCAGTCCAGCGGCTTCGGGTCGAAGTCCCGCACCTGGGCCGTGTGGCCTTCCACTTTCAGCTCGTAGCGCACCGCTTCGAGCACCGGTCCCACCGTGTCCAGCACCCGCGCGGTCCGGGAGGTCAGGGAGGCATCATCGGGTTTGAAGAAGGACTCGCTGCCTACCAGCCTGACGGTCAGGCCCCGTTCGTCCAGCTCGAAGCGGACAGCGTCCTCCAGGCCCTCCCGGTGCAGCCTGCCGGCGATGGCCTCCCGCAGCCCGGTGAGGTCCTCCACCTCCCGGAGGGCGACCTCCAGGTCCGCGAAGCCTTCGCCTTCCTCATTGACCAGCTCGGGCGGGACCACCACGCCCTGGGCGGTGTCCACCTTCTCGCTCCGTACCGAGCCGAATCCGGTGGCCAGCGAGTTGGCCAGCTGCGCGAACTTGTTCGCATCCACCGTGGACATGGCGAACAGCACGATGAACATGCACATCAGGACGGTGACCATGTCCATGTAGGAGGCCATCCACCGCTCGTCCGGGTGCTCGTCCTCCTCGTGACGGCCGGAACGGCGGTGCCTGTTCCGGCTCATGCGGCCGCGGCGGTAGAATCGGCCCGCGGCAGGTCCTGGGCCGGAACCATGGCCCGCAGCCGCTCACCCAGCAGGCGCGGCTGGCTGCCGGACTGGACCGCCAGCATGCCCTCCATCAGCAGGGTCATCCGGTCCAGTTCCAGCTCCGAGATCCGGCGCAACCGGGCGGCCAGCGGCAGCCAGAGGAAATTCGCGGTCAGCAGGCCCCACAGCGTGGCCACGAAGGCGGCAGCAATCATCGGGCCCAGGTGGTCCGGCGTCGAGAGGTTCTCCAGCACGTGGGTCAGGGACACCACGGTGCCGATGATGCCCACGGTCGGCGCGTAGCCGCCCAGGCCCTGGAAGAATTTCGAGGCGGTGCGGTCGGCCTGCGCCTTCGTGGCGATTTCGTCTTCGAGGATCATCCGCAGCTCCTCGGCGTCGGTGCCGTCGGCGATGTTCTGCAGGGCGCGGCGCAGGAACGGGTCCTCCGTTTCCGACGCTTCCTGGTCCAGGGCCAGCAGGCCCTCGCCGCGAGCCTTCTCTGCCAGCGCGACGACCTTGTCGATGATTTCCTGGGGCGGAACGACTTTGCCCTTGATCGCCTTCGGAACCGCCTTGAAAGCCTGGAGGAAGTCCTTCAGCGTGCCGCCGGCCAGCCCGACGGCGATGGTGGCGCCGAAGACCAGGATCATCGGGGCCGGCAGCAGGATGGCCGTCACATGGGAACCCTCGAGGGTGAGCATGGCATACAGGGCCCCGAAAGCCAGGACTATTCCGATGATGGTGGCGAGATCCATTAGTTGTTCCTTGGGCGAAGCGGCACTGTCTTGCCGGCCGGGCCGGACCCGCCGTGCTGCTCCGCCGCCGGGGGGACGAGGCCGAGCTGCGGGTGGCCGTGCTGGTAGACGGCGGCGGGCATGTCGCGGGCGAGGTTCAGAATGTAGGCGCGGTACCCGGCGATCATCTCGATGACCTCTTCCATCGTCTCGGTGACGATGTACTTGGCGCCGTCCACCATGACCAGGGTGGTGTCCGGACTGGCATGGATGCGCTCGATCAGGTCAGGGTTGACCGCAAACCGGCTCTCGTTCAGCCGCGTGACAACGATCATTTTGCCCGTCCTGGTCCTGGTTCAGGGCTCCTCCAATGAGCCGCTGTCCCTTACTGTCGGCCGCCGCCAACAATCCGTAAGGATTAGGATCTGTCGGAAACCCCTGCTGTCTCCCCCGCCCCCTCCAGCCGGCGCAGCCGTTCGTGCAGGGCGAGCGCATACCGCCGCATATGCTCCTGGCGCTCGGCCAGGACCTGGAGTTCGCGGCGCAGGGCGGCGATGGTGCGGTCGCGCCGCCGGACTTCTTCGCTGAGCCGGGCGGCGGTGACGGGGTCGGCCTGGCCGGCCATCGAGGCGACCGCGGCGGGAAGCCGGTCCACGATGGCTTCCAGCAGGTCCGCATAGTGGTTCTGCGAACTGCCGTAGGAGTATCCGCCCACTTTCGCCATGCCCAGCCGGCTCGGGGCCCCGCCGCGGGCGCACACCAGGGTGCCGGCGATCAGCGCCTGGAGCGGGACCGGAAGGTTTCCGTCGGCGGTCAACGCGTCCCTGAGTCCGTCGGCAAGTTCCCGGTGGCTGTTCACTGGCCCTCCTCGATCCGTCCGAGAAAATCCTCGACGCCGTAGTGCCGGCACATCCTGCCGGCCTGCCGGACGTATCCGGCCGTGACCGCCGCGTCCACGTGGCCCAGCCCGGTGGCCGCCATCCTGACGGCGGCGCGGGCGTCCGGCCGGCACCGGGCCGCGGCCGGGTCCCGGCCCGGGATGCCCAGCATGTACAAGGCGGCCAGGTGGGTGGCATAGGTGTGCCGCAGGTCGTGGGTGTGCACGTGCGGGAACCAGGCGCCGCGTGCACGGGCGTGGGCTTCGGCCAGGCGCGAGGCGTCGCTGGTGAGTTCTTCCGCGGCCCGGTACGAGAGCGGGGCGCCGTTGCGGGCGGACAAAAACAGCATGGCGGGCTCGCCGCCGGGGGTAAGCAGCCGCTGGCGTTCGCCGGCCGTCATGGTGTCGAACCTGAGCCTGTTGCCGGCGGTGTCGAAGACCTCCCGGCAGCCGGGCACCGGCGGCTGTGCGATGCGGATCGGGTCCTCCGGCCGCCAGTCCCGAAGCAGCAGGGGCCGGGCCGCCTTGAGATAGCCGTAGACGGGCTCGAGGTGTTGGCGGAAGGCCAGCAGCCGGACCTCGCGGCGGCTCTTGCTGACGGCCCCCGGCAGGTACATCTCCACGAGGTCCCCCGGCAGTGCAGGGTCGGGCAGTTCGTATATGGTCAGGTGTGCCAGGGTGTCCGCCCGGGCTCCGCAGGCCAGGCCGAGCCCGATGAAGGCAGCATCGCGGGCGCCGGCCAGGTTCATCCCGCCGGGTCCCGGGCGCCGTGCCGCGGCGAGCAGTTCCGGGATCTGCGGCGGTTCCAGGGGGGTCCCGGCGGCGCAGTCCACGGGAACGCCGCGGCCCTCGCGCATGGAGGCGACCGGGCCGCGGAAGGTGGGAACGGTGTCGAGGGTGATCGGCAGGGCGATGCCGTGCGTATCGCGCAGCCATTCGTAGAACTGCTTGATCGCGGTGCGGTCCCGCTGCCAGGTCGCCCCGGCCACGCGGGTGGCGGCGTCCACCGTGCGGTGCCTGACGTAGTCCACGATGTGCCTGTTCAGCGCGCCCCGCAGCGTGGTGTTGCGCTCGAGCAGGAACGCGGCGAACCGCTGCAGGCTCTCCGCATGGGAGGCGGCCGTCCTGGTCCCGCCGGTGCGGGCATGGACTTCGGCGAGCCAGGCGGTGGCGTCGGGTTCGACCCGGCCGTCCACGCTGAGCACGGGCGAGAGGACAGGCGGGATGTCCAGCGGCGGGATCCCGATCCCCCGCTCCACGACGTCGGCGGCCCAGCTGCCGCCGTATTCGACCCGCACCCGTGGCATAAGTTCCCTTCGAGCAGGTGCTGCTGCGGAACCTTTGGGCACGAATGTAGCACCGGCCACGGACAATACCGGGCTCCGGCACGCTGTATGAGTTCCCGGTCAGTCCCCGACGGCGTCGCGGCCGCGGCGCACAATCAGCGGGTCCGGGGCATGGACCACCGAGGTGTCCTTGCCCTCGTAGTCGAACTGGTTGAGGAAAAAGCGCATGGCGTTGATCCGCGCCCGCTTCTTGTCGTTGGACTTGACGGTGGTCCACGGGGCGTGGTCGGTGTCGGTGCGCAGAAACGTCTGTTCCTTGGCCTCCGTGTAGTCCTCCCACCGGTCCAGGGAGGCCAGATCCATGGGCGAGAGCTTCCAGCGCCGCACCGGGTCGATCTGCCGGATCGCGAAGCGGGTACGCTGCTCGTGGCGGGTCACCGAGAACCAGAACTTGGTCAGGTGGATCCCGGCGTCCACCAGCATCTTCTCGAACAGCGGCGCCTGCTCCATGAAGGTCCGGTACTCCTGGTCCGTGCAGAAGCCCATGACCCGCTCGACGTTGGCCCGGTTGTACCAGGAGCGGTCGAACATCACGATCTCCCCGGCCGTAGGCAAATGGTAGATGTAGCGCTGGAAGTACCACTGGCCGTGTTCCCGGTCGGACGGTTTGGCCAGCGCCACGGCCCGGGCCGAGCGGGGATTCAGGTGTTCGGTGAAGCGCTTGATCGTCCCGCCCTTGCCGGCCGCGTCGCGGCCCTCGAAGACAATCACATGCCTGAGGCCGTGGTCCTGGCCCCAGTACTGGAATTTCAGCAGCTCGATCTGCAGCTTGTACTTCTCCTGCTCATAGTCCTCCCGGGACATGCGCTCGTCGTACGGGTAGTCCTCCCGCCACGTCTCCACGGCAGAGCCTCCGGGGTTGATGAGTTCCGGGTCCTCCCCCTGCCCGCCGCGCACCGTGTACCCCAGCTCCACCAGGTCGTCGATAAACTCCCGCAGGTTCTCCCGGACTATCCACTGGTCCTCCGGCACCCACGCCCTGCCCGCGTGGTTCATTCCGGGCCTCCTTCCGGACTGCTCAGGCCCCCGCCGGGAGTGTAGCAGGAGAGGCTGACAGCCCGGTGAACACCGGCGGCCGGGTGCGGCCATCCCGGATGAAACCGGCAGGAGCCATTGGTTGAAGCTTGAAGTTTTCAGCAGTACCCGGATAAACTCACGCGTAAATACCTGTTCCTTTGGTTAATCCTTTAAGATCCTTAAGGTTTGCCTGCTATGCCCGCCCGGCGGAGTGCGCCACCGGACGGATGGACCAATCCCGGACAGGGAGATCACCCGCAGCAGATCCGGCGGGAGAGCGAAAGGAACCGACGTTGCGTGGACCCTTGCCGGTGACGGCAGCCGTTGCCGAGCCCCCGGATGCGGCAATCCGCCGCCTGGCCGACGGCGTCGTGCATGTGCGCTGGGCCGCCGGTTTCCGCGTCGAGGAACTGCACGCCCGGAGCGTGCTGGCCCGGGCGCACGAACTAGGCGGGGGCAGCCTCCATCAGTGGCTGGTGGAGCTGTCGGCGATTGCTTCCGCCAGCCCCGCGGCGATGGCTGCGTTTGCACGCCGGTCTTCCATTTCCAGAATGGCCTTGGTCGGGTCATCGCCCGCGGACGGCACCTTGGCGAAGTTCTTCCATGCCGTCCACCGCCCGCCCTATCCCGTCAAATACTTCACCTCGCATGCCGACGCCCTGGCCTGGCTCAAGGAGTACTCCGGCGGCAGCCCCGGCACCGGGGCAGGGCAGCTGCCGCCGGCGGACATGCTGCGCGATTCCCCCGCGGAGTCCGTACCGGCCGGCCCCGTCCGGATCCCGGCAGCCGCACCCGGCCCGGCGGAGGCGGGAGCACGGCGATCCCATCCGCACCCTCCCGGGCGGGGAAGGCAAACGCGTCGGATGGGGTTTCGGAAGACGCTGACCGGAATGGTCGCGGCGGCATTGGGGCCGGCAGCTGCAGATGTTCCACGCACCGACGGAACCGTGCCCGGGAACCCGGATCCGGCGCCGCAGGAACGGCATGTGCCGGCGGAAACGCTCGCCCGGGTCGCCGCCGCCTACCGCGGCAGGACCCGGCTGAAGTCCTTCCCCCGGGCGCTGGCCGTCGCCGGCGCACTCGATTACGACGACCTTAGCGGTTTTACCGGGCTCCTAAGCCAGTGCCCGGCCGCCGAACGGGACCTGATCGCCACCCACCTGTACCGGCATTACCTGCACTCGCCGGGCAAGCTCGGCCTCTGGGTCAGGATGGCAGGCGACAACTACTTCCATGCCAAGGCCCAGGTGGCCAACACCGGCCTCCGGAAGGCCCGGCCCAGGCCCGGAAAGATCAGCAGCGCCCGGAAGACCGACAGGGACAGTGCGGGGTTCAACGTCCGCCAGGAGGCCCGCGACGCCATCAGCCTCATCAACGGCCTCGCCCAGTCCCCCTGGCCCGGACACATCGGCGTCGCGGCACAGCGCAACATCATCAGCCTCGGCGCCTCCCTGGCCAGGCTGCTCATCGCCGAGGGCGACCGCCACGGGCTGGCCGGCAGCTACCGTGAATACACCGACCTGTACGACGTGCGCTACAGCATCGTCGAGCACGGCACCGGACTCATCGACCTCGTCCTGAAGCACCCCCAGGCAGTCGGCCTGCTCTGCGAATACATCGACAGCGGGAAATACGACAGCCCGGAAGAACTCCGCCGGGCCGTGCTCGGCAGCTCCCTGGTCCTCCGGCAGCAGCCGTCCCCCGGCGCCCGGCACTGACACGAAGGAGCGCGGAGATCTGGGCGGCGGCAAAGATCCCCGTCCTCTTCGGGGCGGCATCAGCGAACCCCTGCATCCGGGACCGGGACCAGCAGGACCTCGGCGGTGCCGGGCACATCCTTCCCGACGGCGGCGGCGACCTCCGCCTGAAGGCCGTGCAGTTCCCGCACGGTGCCGGTGCCGTCGAGGGGCAGGTGACCAGGACGCGGAGCCGGTGTCCGGACCAGCGCATCCTCACCGTGGAGCCGGCCGGAACCAGGGGCGCAATGGCCTGCTCGGCCCGGGCGAGCAGGTCCGGGTCGACCCCGTCCATCAGGCGCCGGCCGATGTCGCGGGCGGTGCCCCAGAGCAGCACCGCGATGGCAATGGAAATCAGCAGCCCCACGATCGGGTCGGCCAGGGGGAAGCCAAGCCAGATGCCGGCGGCGCCGGCAACCACGGCCAGGGAGGTGAAGCCGTCGGTGCGGGCATGTATGCCGTCGGCCACCAGCGCGGCCGAACCGATGCGCCGGCCGACCCGGATCCGGTAGGCGGCCACCAGCTCGTTGCCGGCAAACCCGATCAGGCCCGCGGCAAATACCCAGCCCAGGTTTTCCACCGGCTGGGGTTCGAAGAACCGGCGGACCGATTCGACCGCGGCCACCACGGCCGACAGCGCGATCATGGCCACGATAAAGAGCCCGGCCAGGTCCTCGGCCCGGCCGAAACCGAAGGTGTACCGGCGGGTCGCCGCCCGTCGGCCGAGCAGGAAGGCAATCCATAGCGGCACCGCCGTGAGCGCGTCGGAGAAGTTATGGACGGTGTCTGCCAGCAGGGCAACGGAACCGCTGACGGCGAAGACCAGCAGCTGGGCCAGCGCGGTGGCCCCGAGGCCGGCCAGGGAGATCTTGACGGCCCGGATGCCCTGGGCGCTTGCTTCCATGGCCGCGTCGATGGAGTCCGCCGCATCGTGCGTGTGCGGGACGAACAGCCCGTGCAGGAAGCCCCGGAACCCCGACGGGTGGCCATGAGCATGTTCGTGCCCGTGGTCATGGCCGTGCCGGTGGCCGGCGTGCTCCTGGAGCGGTTTCCGGCTCATGCGTCCACCTGCCCGGCCGGATCCTGGCCCGTCATCCGGACCCGGTGGTGAGCCGGCACGCCGCCGAGTGAATGCTCGGCCTGGAACACTGCGTCGGTGACCAGCCGGCGCGCATGCTCGTTCTCCAGCCGGTAGTACACCCTGGTCCCTTCCTGTCGGGTGGCAACAATCCGCCCCAGCCGCAGCTTGGCCAGGTGCTGGGATACGGCCGTCGGGGACTTTCCCACGACCTCGGCCAGCTCATTGACCGGCAGTTCGGTATCGCGCAGGGCCAGGATGATCCGCACGCGGGTGGCATCGGCCAGCATCGAGAACACCTCGACGGCCAGCTCAACGCACTGGCTGTCCACGCTTAGCGTGCATGCCTTCTTATCTTCATGCATGTGAAGATTATGGCAGGTTTGAGGCTGGACAGGCCGCCGGGTCCGCGGACCGTGCCGCCTAGGCGGCGGACGGGGCCGCCTCGGCTTCACGGCCGGCCCTGCGCCACATCAGGAACGCCATGATGAAGGACCACAGGTACATCAGGACCGAGGCGATGCCCCGGGGAACCGACTCGAACAAGCCGATGTAAGGCACCATCAGGCCGTGGACGATCCAGGCTGCGCCGGAGGCGGCCGCCAGCCACCCCGTCCACCGGGGATAGGCGGAGCCCGCGGCGATGGCCAGCCCGAAGAGGATCAGGGTCAGCCCGAGCAGGATGCTGAAGTAGCTCTGCAGCGAATACTCGGTCCAGCGCAGCGTTTCGGCGGCGGCAAAGGCGGCGTCCTGCCGGTCGGCGGGGGCGGCCGTCCAGGTGTCCACGGCCCATTTGAGCGCCACGCCGTCCACGGCCTGCAGCATCGTGAGGGCCGCCGCGGTCACCACCACGGCGGCCAGGCCCAGGCGCGCCGGCAGCGTTGCCCTGCCCGGCCTCGCCGTCAGGGAGTAATACAGGGCGACCAGGCCGGCGAAAAACAGCAGGCCCGCGACCCACTGGCCGAAATGCACGGCAACCCAGCCCTCGTGTTCGGCGTACTCGCGGAAAACGGCGGGGTTGTCCATGGGATCTTCCCGGGATGGATGCAACATCGTTGACACCACCAGCAGGATGACCCCCAGGGGCAGCGCCACCGCGCCGATCCTGGCGGAGACTGCTTCACCCCCCGTCTGCACGGTCATTCCGTCCTCCTTTGCGCAGGGGCGGGCAACACCGCGCCCGGGCAATACCCGCCTTCCGCCCCGGAGCCCTTCAAGCTCCCGATCAGGAATGGGCAGGAAACCCGGGACCGTTCCAAGGTCCCCTCACCACCCACCCGAGCGCCTCCTGCACCTGCGGCTCGGCCGCGAAGGAGACGATGAACCGGCGGGGAACCCCGGCACGGCGGTCCTACCCGTGCGCGTAGGTGAGGCAGTCGGCGTTGTCGGCTCCGGGGCCGACATGGATCTCCGGCGCCTGGCACATCAGGTGGTCGTTGTGGACGCATTCGGCACGCTGGCACGCCCCGATGCTGGCCAAGACCTTGGGCAAGCCGCCGTGGGCACTGGTATCGATGAAGGTGGCGCAGGCCGCATGGTTTTCACCGCCGGCCACGGTGATGGCGGGGGCATGGCATTCCGTATGGTCATTGAAGGAGCAGTTCGTTACGGTACAGTCGCCGACGTGCGAGGTCACGGTCATGGCAGTTCCTCCAAACCCGGGCCGCCCCGGTTGGGCGGGCCTCCCTGATCCACGGTAGGCCCGTCCGGGAGAATCAAAAAGGCAGAATTCCGTACCCTAATTGCGGGCGGCAGCGACCGCGGCGCCCGGGGCGGGGGAAGAGCCTGCCGGGCCCGAGCTGCCCAGCGGGATGACATGCGGGCGGCCGGCGACGGGCTCGGGTACGACGTGGGCGGACAGGCCGAAGATGTCCTGCAGCCGTTCGGCGGTAATGACCTCGGCCGGATGTCCCCGGGCGATGATCCGGCCGCCTTTCATGGCGACAATGTGGTCGCTGTAGCGTGCGGCCAGCGAGATGTCGTGCAGGACCATGACCACGGTGCGGGCGTGGTCCCTGTTCAGGCGGCGGATGAGTTCGAGGAGTTCGACCTGGTGCGCCAGGTCCAGGTAGGTGGTGGGCTCGTCGAGCAGCAGGATTTCGGTCTCCTGGGCCAGGATCATGGAGATCCAGGCCCGCTGGCGCTGGCCGCCGGAAAGCTCCTCGACGGGTGTGTCGGCGAGGTCGAGCATGCCGGTTGCCTCCAGCGCGTCCCGGACGACGGACTGGTCCGCGGATGAGAACTGCTGGTACCACTTTTGCCGCGGGTGGCGGCCCCGGGAGACCAGGTCGGCGACGCTGAGGCCCGGGGGCGCGGCGGGTGTTTGCGGCAACAAACTTATCTGGGTGGCGATATAGCGGGTGGAGAGCCGGGGAAGCGGTTTGCCGTCGAGCGTGACCTGGCCGGAGCGCGGTGCCAGGAGCCTGCCCAGGCCGCGCAGCAGGGTTGATTTCCCACATCCGTTAGGGCCGATCACTGCGGTGACCTGGGCCCTGGGAACCGTCAGCGACAGGTCGCGGATGATGTCCCGGCCGTCATAGCCGAGGGTGAGGGATTCGGCGCGGAGCCGTCCCGGAGCCGGGTTCATGTAAGCCTCCGTTGGTAGCGCAGTATCAGGTAGATCAGGTAAGGCGCGCCGACGACGGCGGTGGCCACCCCGACCGGCAGCGGCACGTGCAGGGCATTGGCCGAGAAGGCGTCCGCCAGCAGCACGAAGACCGCCCCGGTCAGGCCGGAGACGGCGACCGGAGGTACCGCCGAGCCGGTGAGCATGCGGGCGATCTGGGGGCTGGCCAGTGCCACGAATACCAGCGGCCCGGCCACGACGGTTCCCACGGAGGCGAGCAGGACGGCCAGCGACAGGGCGGTCACGCGTACCGCGCCGGCCCGGACGCCCAGGCCGACGGCGGTGTCCTCGCCCAGGCCGGCCAGCAGCAGCGACCGGCCGCACAGCACCGCGCCGCCCAGCAGGATGGCGGCTGCCGCGGCCATGGGCCCGACCAGGGGCCAGTCCTTGCCGTTGAGCGATCCGGCCATCCACGTCAGCGCCTGGGCCGCATTGGTGACATCACCCAGGGTCAGCAGCCAGGTGGTGACGCTGGCCGCGAAGCCGTTGATGCCCAGCCCCACCAGGACCAGCCGGTAGCTGTCGAGGCCGCCCCGGTAGGCCAGCAGGTAGACCGCGACACCGCTGAGCACCCCGGCGGCGAAGGCGGCCAGGGGCATGCCCAGGGCGGCGGCCAGACCGCTCAGGCCGGCCCCTCCGCCGCCGGCGACCACCAGCACCGACACTGCTCCCAACGATGCGCCCGCGGTAACACCAAGTACGTCCGGGCTGGCCAGAGGGTTCCTGGCAACTGCCTGGGTGATCGCCCCGGCCGCGGCCAGACAGGCCCCGGCAACCACGGCGGCCACCGTCCGCGGGGCGCGGAACTCCGTCACCGCCAGATGGACCTTGGGCTGCGAGGCATCGCCGAAGAGCGCGGCCAGCACCTGGTGGTAGGGCAGCTGCGTGCCGCCGTGCGCCAGGTGCACAGCGGCTGCCGCGACCAGCAGCAGCGCCAGGGCTGCGCCGACAGACAGGGTCCGCGGATAGAACCGCACCGATACCGGCCCCGCCCGCAGGGCCCGGACCGAACGGAACCGCCGCTGCTCCCGGACGCCTGCGATTGCACTCATACGGCCACCAGCCGGCGCCGGCGGGCCAGATGGACAAAGAACGGTGCCCCGATGATGGCCAGGACCACCCCGACGGAGAGCTCCCCCGGCCGGGCAATGACCCGTCCGGCCGTGTCGGCGAAGAGCATCAGCGCCGCCCCCGCGACCGCGGCGGCAGGGATCAGCCGGCGGTAGTCCGCCCCGGCCAGGGCGCGGGCGATATGCGGGACGAGCAGTCCGGCGAAGGCGACCGGCCCGGCCATGGTCACGGCGGAACCGGCCAGCAGGGTAATGGCAGCGATGCCCGTACTGCGGGCCCGCAGCACCGAAATCCCCAGCGACCTGGCATTGTCCTCGCCCAGGGCCAGGGCATTGAGCGCGGCGATGTTCACCGCAGCGAACACCAGCCCGGCCAGCAGGAACGGCCACAGCGCCGGCAGGGCATCGGTACGCCCGGCCAGCGAGCCGACCTGCCAGAAGCGCAGGGTATCCAGGGCGGCCTCATTCAACAGCACAATCGCGGTGACCAGGCCGCCGCATAGCGCGCTCACCGCTGCCCCGGCCAGAACCAGGGTCACCGGGCTGGAACCGCGCCGCGATGCGGAACCGATCAGGAACACCAGCACGCTGGCCAGCAGGGCCCCGCCGAAGGCCAGGACCGCCTGGACCACGGGCGGCAACTGCCCGACCATGGCCGTGGCCGCGACAATGGCCAGTGCCGCGCCCTGGTTGATGCCAAGCAGGCCCGGATCGGCCACCGCATTACGGGTATGGCCCTGTGCAAGGACGCCTGCAACCCCCAGGCAGACCCCAACGGCAATGCCGGTAACCGTCCGTGGCCACCTGAGCTCGCGGATCGTAGTGTCCATGGCCGTTCCGGCGGGCGTGACCACCGCATGCCAGGCCTCCGCCAGTGATGACGGCTGGCTGCCCACGCAAATGCTCACCACCACGGCCATGCCGAGCAGCACCGCCAGGACAGCCGGCCTCCGCAGACCTGCCCGCGCGCGGCCGGCAGGAACCGTGTCTTCCGGACCGGGGCCATCCCCGGTGCCGCTCGGTACATGCAGTGTCTTCATCCCGCTTCTTCTATTACGTCAGGTTTGTGGTTCGTATTTCCGGACAGCTGCTACAGTCTACGACGGATCCAAGCCAAGCCTTACCTAAGTAACCAACTTCGCCACGCACCAGACGAAAGCAGCCCGCATGAAAACACTCGCCCTGAAAAAACTCCGGACCGCCGTCGCCGCTGCCGCCCTGCTGGCCGCTACCGCCTGCAGCGCTCCGGCTCCGGCTGCCGGAGACGCCGAAAGCCCCGGCGCCGGGGGTGCCGAATACCCTCTGACCGTGGACCACGCCATGGGTTCCACCGAGCTTGCCGCCCAGCCCGAGCGCGTGGTGGTGCTGGATTCGAGCTACATTGATGCCGCGCTGCTGCTGGGGGCGGACATTGTCGGCTACGCGCACCACGACCCGGCGCATCCGTTCGGGTCCTATCTGGGCGATGTCAGCGAGAAAACCCGCGACGCGGTCAGTGTCGGCACGCTGGCGGAGCCCGACTTGGAAAAAATCCTGGAACTGGACCCGGATCTGATCGTTTCGGCGAAAATGCGCCACGAGGCGCTCTACCCGCAACTGTCCAAGATCGCCCCCACGGTCTTCTCGGAAAGCACCGGGGCCACTTGGAAGGAAAACGTCGTCTTCCTCGGCGAGGCGCTGGGCAAAAAGGAGACGGCCGAAGACCTGGTCGCCGGCTATGAAGCCCGGGCCCGGGCCGTGGGGCAGGAAATCCTGGCCAAGGAACCGGGCATCACGTATTCACTGGTCCGTTTCTTCGCCGGGGACACCGCGCGCCTTTACTCCTCCAACTCCTTCATCGGCCACATCATGACCGACATGGGCCTCCCCCGGCCGGAAAACCAGCCGGACACCACCGAGGAAGTCTTCGTCCCGCTCTCGCCTGAACAGATCCTCACCGCAGACGCGGGGCTGATCATGGTCAGCGCCTACGCCCCGGAAGGGCCGGAAGGAGATCCGGCCAGGGCCCAGCAGGACAGTTTCCAGTCCAACCCGCTGTGGAAGCGCCTCACCGGCGACATCCTTGAGGTTGACGACACCACCTTCCTGACCTCGGTCAGCATCCAGGGCGCCCACGCGGTAATCACCGAACTGGCCAACCACTTCGGCGTGGACCCGCAGCTTCCCTAACCTGCGGAGCGGGGCCCTGGCCCTGCCCGGAACCATGAACCGCGAAGGCGGCGGCTGTGGAGAACACCATCCGCGGACGCCGTCTTCGCCCCGACCGCTGGAGGACCTGTGACCGCCGCCCCCGATCCACGTGCACAGGGCCAGCCGGACCCGGGCACTGCCGCCGCTTCCGTGCAGGTGTTCGACGTGGTTGTCCGCCGGGTTCAGGATCTGGGACCCCATTTCCGCCGCATCACCTTCTCGGGTCCGGCCCTGGCACGGCTGGGTGTTCCCGAGCCCTGCCTGGATCTGAGGATCAAGATCATCCTGCCGACCCCCGGGCACCGGCTGTCGCTGCCGGGTGAACCCGGCAGCAGGCTCGCGCAGGGCTGGTACCGGCAGTGGCTGCGTCTGGAACAGCCGGGACGCGGCGCCATCCGCAGCTATACGGTCCGCCGGATCCGTCCGGGACCGGCCGGCCCGGAGCTGGACGTGGACTTCGTCCTGCACCATGCGGACGGGGGCAGCGGACCTGGCTCCACTTGGGCACGGGCTGCCACCCCGGGTACCGGCGCGGTCTTCATTGGCCCCACCGAGGAAGCCGCCGAAGGTGCGGACGCCCCCGGGAACTGTGGGATTACCTGGTACCCGGGGGCCGCCCGCCGGGTAATGCTGGCCGGCGATGAAACGGCGGTGCCGGCGATCAGTGCCATCCTTGAGGCGCTGCCGGACGGTTTCACCGGCCACGCACTCCTGGAGGTGCCCCACCCCGGGGACTTCCAGCACATCAGTACCCGGTCCGCCGTGCGCATACGGTGGCTGGCACGCAGTGACGCCGGGGCGCGCAGGCACGGCGAACTGCTGCAAGCGGCTCTCCGCACCGCCGTATCCGGTTCGTTGGAATCCGCGCCGGAAGCAACCCATGCGGACCAACTGCTTCCCCCGGCACCGGGGCTGTCCAGGACAAAAGCCCGTGCCGTGTGCACCGGCCGGAACCATGCTGCCGGCATGCCGGAATATGCGTGGCTGGCGGGCGAGGCAGGAATGGTCATGGAGATGCGCCGGTACCTGCTGCAGGACACTGGCATGGATCGCCGGCAGGTGACGTTCAGGGGATACTGGAGCCTGGGCAGGGCAGGTTCGGGGGTTAATGGGATTCCGGTCCGGCACCAATGATCCCGGCGACCTTATCTGTCTTAACCTGGTACCGCTCCAGTACCCAGTCGATCGCCGAGCGGGAGCCGAGCATATAGCGGTGCGCATCCTCGGGGATGCTACGGAACCGCTCGGTACTCGGTCAGGGTTTCGTCCGTGATGTTGTCGACCTGTTGAACGGACGTCGATCCCCCTGCCGCTGCGAACAGATCGTGACCATCAGCCGGCATGCCAGGTGTAGCGCGGAAGAAGCTGGCCGGTGTCCAACAAATGGAAGTATGGTCCGCGGCCTTCCCTCGCCCGCGCTGTCCAGGCCTTGCCGGACACACCATCAGTTGAATAACGGCCGAGCGGAGTGGCTGTTGAGCAGATTGATTTGTTCAACCATGTAGCGGGCACCTTCATCGATCTTGGCCTGCCAGGTTCGCGCAGCCCGGTCCTTGTCATTTGCGTTGACGGCCTCGAATATTGCCGTGTCCTGTTCCACAATGCGGTCGGGAGGGTAGGCATAGCGGATTCCGATCACGGAGATGAACATCAGGGTTTGTTTCGTTAGGGATTCCAGCATGGGAGGTATCCGGGCCAGGCCGGATGCTTGGAACAGGGCGTTTTGGAATGCCAAATCTGCCTGTTGTGCGCCGGCGATGTCCTGACGCTCGGCGCAGCGCCGGATTTCCTCAAGCAGGCGGGCCACGGACGCCCGGCCGGCCGGAGTCCAACGACTTGCAGGGCGAACAGCCATGGTGCCGAGTGCGCGCCTGGCGGCATACGTTTCGACTACATCGGTCACCGCAGGCAAGCGCACGACCACTGCGCTTTCTGTTGCCGCGGTGACCAGGCCTTCGTCCGCGAGCAGCCGCAGTGCCTGGCGGATGCGTCCTCTGCTGCTTCCCAGAAGCTGGGCGAGCGTTCGGTCCGAGATCTCATCATCGTTGGTGAACATTCCCTGTGCCAGTCCCTGCCGAATGGCCATGACGATGTCATCGGCCAGGGCACGTTGAGGTGCAGGGCGACGGCTTGGATTCCCGCCGGGGGCGGATACCTTACCCAAGGGTAGTTCGCCGAGCTTCACAACCCAGGAGAACGGTTCGCTGCCGAACGGTGTGCTGGTCTGATACCAGTGGCGGAGCCGCCCTTCCAGATCAGCCAGGCGTTCGGCGTTTGCCGCCGCTGGTAATCGGCACAGGGCGGAAAGCAGCCCCTGCCACTGTCTGCTGTCCGAGCAGGCTAACGAGACTGAAGCGGCCTGGGGGACGGGCATGTGGCCGGAAGCCACGATCGCGAGCTCAGGATAGGGATGGCCGATCCCGTCAATGGCGTGCCAAAAGTCCTCGATAGCGGCTGTTGTGCCGTCGCCGTTCATCTCTTCCCTGACGAGGTCGGCACCCAGAACGGCCCGCAGGCGGCGCCGGGTTCGCGCAGGGGCCGGCACATCGGGCTGGCGCAGCTGGGATCGTGCCGTTGCCGGGCTGAGTACTACGCAGGATCCCGACGGCACGATCAGCATGCCGGCAAGGTTCATGGCTTTCCGGGCCAGGACGGAATCAAGCTTCGCGGATACTTCCGACTCGATGGCGTCGTCGCGCCATGTGCGGGCTACGAGTGACTGACTGACGCCTAATGCGTCTGCGATGGACCGGCTGGACCATTTCGGCGACGACATCCACAGCGGAGCCGTCAGTACGGCTCGACGGTACTCCGCCCGCGCCGCGGATCGCGGCCTTTGCGGTATGCGCTCCATCCGCAAAGTGTGACATGACGCCACCACCTGACTCAAAAACTCAAAATTTTATTAACGTGTTCCGTCGAGCTTCCATCAACCTAGACGAGGGCTGATGATGAGACGGCAGTCACGCGGTGTCGGGCGATATGCAGATACCTTCAACGGCGAAGTCGGCGTGACTTGGGGCGGATTCCAACCTATGTAAATGAGGCGTCCGCAGAACCGGTCAAAGCGCTGTGACGCCGCGGATGGCCGTGCGTGCCGCCCGCAGCCACACCATCAGAAAGAGGGAAAAATGTACGATGTCGCAATTGTCGGTGGAGGACCGGCCGGACTGGCGGCCGCTTATCATCTCGAGCGTGGCGGACTGTCGGCCATCGTGCTGGAGGAAACCGATCGGCTGGGCGGACGGGCTCTGACTGTGGACGTGCAGGGTCAGCCGGTAAATCTGGGTGCGATGTTTGTCTACAGCGGAACGGCCTCCCATGATCTGGCCCTGGACCTTGGGGTGCCCCTGGTTCCGTTCGAGCCGGCGAGCTTCGGCATCCACGTCAACGGTGAGACTGTCGTGGCCAAAGACAACTCGCAACTGGTCGCGAACCTGCCCCTGCCGCAGACGTCGAAGGACGCGCTGCTCGGCTTTATCGAGCGGGCAAGCCGTGAATACTTCAACAACACTGTGGACGGGCAGCTGCGTCCGGCATCGAAGGAGTACGGGGAGACATCGGCACAGGCTCAGCTGGATGGCCTTCCGGCGGATGTGCAGGAGATTCTGGAGGCTGGGATCCGTGGAGGCTCAGTCGCACGACCTTCGGAGCTTAGTGCGACCTATGCTCTGCGTTATTTCGCCAGTTACCTCACCCACGAGAAGAACAACCGGATGTTTGCCAGCAACGGAATGGAATCAATTCCCGCTGCGCTGGCCCGGAACCTGGTCACTACGGAAGTGCGGACACGCTGCTCGGTCAGGTCCGTCCGCCAGGACGCAGCGGGAAACTGGGAGATCACTGCTGCCGCAGCCGGCGACACGGCAATGTCAGCTGAACAGCAGCAGGGCGAACCCTCCCTCGATGTTCGCGCCCGACATGTGATCATGGCCGTCCCGGCCCCCCGGATCGCAGAGATTGCGGAGTTGCCGGACTGGAAGAAGCAGGCACTGGAAAAGGTCCAGACTCCGGGATCTACGGTGCTGGGTGTTGTGGCGGACGTGCGTAACGCCGAAATCCCCGCCATTGCTGGAACTCCCTCCCCCGTGCAGTTGGGCTATGACGATTGGTCATTCGTGGTCACACCCGGACGTCCGTTCGACGCCGTCATCAATCCGCTACCCGGGCGGGGAGACGGCATAGCTCAGTTCGTCTGCTACGGCAACAGTTCCGGATACCTGCCCGGTGCCAACCAGGCCGATTCCGGAGTGCTGGAACAGTGGCTTGAGGAGTTCCTGGCAGTGGCGCCAGGTCTGCGGCATCGGATCATCGGGGCGCGAATCCGATCCTGGCGCCACTGCTTCTCGCTGCTTACGCCGGAGCGAAATGCCGCCCTGCCGCTGATCCGGAAACCGGTCGCTGGGTCGATGCACTTCGCAGGGGACTATTCCTCGGAAACTGCAGGAACCCACGGCGCATATGCCGAAGCACAGCGGGTAGTCGAGGAGATCCTGGCACACGCATCAGAAGCTTTCGGAGCCCGCCAAACAGCAGACGCATTCGTTGAACCGATCCAGTAAGCAGGGCAGACGAATGTCGGCGCCGCTTTATGGCGGCAATGGAAGGGGCCGGACCGCCGGTCACCGAGCGGCGCACGCGCCCCTGTTCCGGCTCCTCACGCCAGCAGCCGCCGCTCCGCTTCCGACCTGACCAACGCAACCTTGAGGTCCAAGACGTGACCGACGTTGGCCTGGGTATTTTTGATCAAAGATCTAGACAATTCCCCACCCTCTGGATAAAGTGACGTAGGGCACACGCCGTGAAACTAGCCACGGCCTGTGCCAACACTGAGCACGTCGCGCGGGCCCTGCAGAGTACGGCGCCGCTAGCAGACAGATCTCAGAGTTAAGGCATCCGCAACTTGAAGGAAACGAAAATGGGCTTAAGTTTTGGCACTAAAGCTCCCCCGCTCGCGCTCTCCGGGGACGTCACGGTCGCCGGACTCGGCAAGAGTTACGGTGCGAGCCGCGTGTTGTCGGATGTGAATCTGGCGATGAACGAGGGCGAAGTGGTCTCGGTCATCGGGCCCTCCGGGGCGGGCAAGAGCACCTTCCTGCGGTGCCTGAACTACCTGGAAACCCCCACGGAGGGCGAGATCTCCATCGGCGGCGCCCGTGTTGTTGCCGGCGGGAAGCTGCCGGACAAGGCGAGCCTGGACCACCTGAGGCGCGTGACCGGGATGGTCTTCCAAAGCTTCAACCTGTTCCCGCACCTGACCGTGATGGAGAACATCACCCTGCCCCAGCGGAAGGTGCTGGGGGCGAGCAGGGAGCAGGCTGAAGAGGTCGCGGAGAAGCTGCTCAGGCGCGTTGGGCTTCCCGACAAGGCCAGGGCGTATCCGGCCCGCCTCTCGGGAGGGCAGCAGCAGCGCATTGCCATCGCCCGGGCCCTGGCACTGTCGCCGAAGGTCATGCTCTTCGACGAGCCGACCTCGGCCCTGGATCCCGAGATCGGCCTGGAGGTCCTGGCCGTCATGCGCGACCTGGCGGACGAGGGCATGACCATGCTCGTGGTCACGCACGAGATGCACTTCGCGCGGGACGTCTCGGACCGCATCATGGTGATGGGCAACGGCGGCGTGCTGGAGATCGGCCCGAGCGAGCAGGTGATGTCGGAGCCGCGGAACGAACGCACCCGGCAGTTCCTCAAGGCCGTGCTGGACCGGTGAGGCGGCGATGATGACCCAACTCCTGCCCGCAATCGCCCAGGGCGTCGGCCTTACGCTCTACGTCACGGGCGCCTCGCTGCTGTTCGGCGGCCTCATCGGCCTGGTCCTGGTCGGCGCCGTCCGCTCGCCCGTCGCGTTCGTCCGGGGCATCGCCACCCTGTACATCAATGTGGTCCGGGTCATCCCGCCGATCACCTGGCTGTTCCTGATCTACTTCGGCCTGCCCCAGTTCGCGCTGCGGCTCACGACCATCCAGGCCGCGATCATCGGCTTTTCGGTTATTGCCTCGGCGTTCATGGCCGAGATCTACCGCTCGGGACTGCTGAGCATCCCCGAGGGCCAGCGCGAAGCCGCCCACGCGCTCGGGCTGGGCACTGTCACCACCGTCGGGCACATCATTACCCCGCAGGCGTTCCGGGTCGCACTCCCCGCGATCGCCACCTACGGCATCGGGCTGCTGAAGGACTCCGCCCTGGCCTCCACGATCGGGGTGCATGAGATTACCTACTATGCCCAGCAGGGCGCGAAGCAGACCCACGAGGGCCTGCAGGCGTTCATCGTTGCCGGGGTGCTCTACATCGTCATCAGCCTCGTGGTGGCCCTCGTCTCCCGGCGGGTCGATCTCAGGCTGCGCCGGAAGATCGGAGTGGCGTGATGGACATGCTCACCCAGTGGCTTGGATGGCTGCCGGACCTTGCCCCGGGACTGCTGGTCAGCCTCCGGCTGACCGGACTCGCGCTGCTCTTCGGCTTCCCGCTCGGCCTGCTGTTCGCCGTGATGGCGGCGGCGAAACCGGCACCCCTGCAGTGGATCTCGTTCCTGTTCGTGGAGGTCGGGCGGGGACTGCCGGCCCTGGTGCTGCTGTACCTGCTGTACTTCAGCCTCCCCGATGCCGGCATCACCCTGACCTCGCTGACCACGGCGGTCATCGCGCTGACCTGGAACACCGGCGCCTACGCCTCGGAGTACTTCCGCGCCGGACTGGCCGCGGTACCGCTGGGGCAGAAGGAAGCGGCCCTCACCTCCGGGCTGCGCGGCTGGACCGGGTTCCGGATCATCATCCTGCCCCAGGCACTGCGGATCTCCACCCCGCCCCTGGCCGGCCTCGCCGTCCTGGTCTTCCAGGGCAGTGCACTGGCCTTCGTGATCGCCGTGCCCGAACTGATGTCCAAGGCCTTCGAGATCGGAGCCATCACGTTCGAATACCTGAGCGTCTACCTGCTCACCGCAGTGATGTACGGATCCCTCACGCTCGTTTTCCTCGGCCTCGTCCGGGTGCTGGAACGGCGCCTCGGCCGCCACCTGCAACGCAGCTGAACCCCCGCTCCACCCATCCCGGGGCAATCCGCCCACCACCCCAGCACAGAAGGAAAAAACCATGTCACCAACTCCCCGTACACTCGTGCGCGCGCTTTCCGCCGGCACCGCCGCCGGCCTGCTCGCCATCTCCCTCAGCGCCTGCGGCGGCAGCGGAACCAGTGGCGTCGCATCCGACTGCAAGCCCGCACATGAACTCGAGACGCTGACTCCTGGCGAGCTCACCGTCGCAAGCTACGACTATGCACCCGCCACGATCCTGAACGGCGGCAGCCTCACCGGCGCCGAAGGTGACCTGATCAACGAGATCGCCAAACTCGAATGCCTCAAGGTCACGGTCAATTCCTCGGGCGGCGCGGGAGCGGTCATCTCCTCCGTGCAGTCAAAACGCGCTGACATCGGCTCGGGCAACTGGCTGCGCACCAAGGAACGGGCAAAGATCGTCCACATGAGCACGCCGCTGTGGAGCGATCCGCAGGCGGTCGTCTCGACGAAGGGCCTGACCAGCGACGACCTTGAGGGCCAAGTGGTCGGCTCGGTCGCCGGCAACCTCTGGAACGACAGCATGCAGAAGTGGCTCGGAGACAACTTCAAGGTCTATCAGGACGACGAGTCCATCTACGGAGACCTCAAAGCGGGCCGCATCGATGCCCTCGTGGCATCCGCCGCCTCCGCCAACTACCGATTCAAGGACGCCCCCATCGAGGGCGCCACGGTGAAAAACGTTAACCCGAACCCGCATGTCCCCCAGTTCGCTGCCGTGGGCCAGGTGATGTTACCCTCCAGCCTCGACAACGACACGCTCGGCAAGGCGCTGGACGAGGACATCAAGAAGCTCCGGGAAAACGGCACCATCAAGAAGATCCTCGAAAAGTACGGGGTCGACCCCGCCGCCGGCGAGCCGGGCGCACCCAGCGAGCTCTGATCGCAGCGTCTCCGCATTGGGGCGACGCCGGATGTCCTATCCGGCGTCGCCCCGGTGGTGCTCGACGGGTGCCGGAGGGTGCCCTTCCTATTGCAAGGCCACCAGATGCCAGCACCTGCCCTTGGAGACGTGCGCCTCGTCTTGGCGATGATTGGCAGCACATGTTCGTCTGGCTAACCTACGGTTGAACGCTACCTGCAGTGATTGCGGGGGGGTCGAGACGGCTTGGGCAACCTTCGGCAGCGTCTTCAGGTCCGCCCGGCCGCTGGAGGTCTTCGAGGTCAAGTACCTTCTTTACAAGGTCAGGGTGAAGTGCAGGCAGCCAGGCAAAAGAGCGGCCCTTATTCTTCACTGGAAATACGCGACGCTGTTGGCCACGCGGCCCAGGACCCGTCCAATCCCCTGCATTCTGCGGTTGCCGACAACGATAAACCGGCCACTTTGCATATCGCTTCCCTGATAAGGGCATCGGCCGGCATGCCGGATGCTGCAGCGTAGGTGATCTGGATGTCACTGCCCAAGGTGTCTGCAACGGTCCGGGCAACGTGTTCAGCCCTGTCAGCATCCGACATGTGCCATTTGTCACTACCGCCGCCGAATAGCGCCGAACGGCCACCGTCGAAGGCCGATACCACGCGGAGGGCCGAGCCAAGTGCTGTGGCAAGGTCTCTCGCAGCCTCCGCCGGCTCCACGGTCATGGCCCGTCGAAACACGGCCAGACCGGGGCAGCCAGCCCCGGCAGCTACGTTGCCCCATCTTCTGCGGGCAGCGGAAGCCTCTGGCCGGAAATGTCCGAAGTCAGCAGACTGCTGGAACAGTCTGCCCGCGGAATCCAGTTTTTGGATGGTACCGCCGTCCAAGCGGCGGCTTCAATTTCTGCCGGGAAGCCTGAGTGCGGGCATACGTTTCTCTATCACATGATCACATGGCTTGGCGGAACTCAGTTTGCTGACCTTGATGAGTCCCTGGATCGGTGAAGTGGACCCTGCCCCTCAACATCGCGGCGTGCGGAACCAGTAGGCACCTCAACAACAGCGAGCTGACCGGCTGTGTCAGGGACGCCAGGGAATTGAACGTGCGGGGCATCAACAGTTGGCGTGGGCCGGCGCGCCGAACGCATGCGAAGAAGCGCAATGGCGGAAATGAGGAACCATGCGATGTTTGTGGCAACTGATGGCCACGCTTCGTGAAATGCGCCATTGACGATAAAGGCACAAGCGCCGAGGAGATTTGCCGTCTGAAAGGCCCTGCCGGCCTTCAACCAATTCATGGAGACAGCAAGGTAGGCACCGAGTATGGCGGCAGCACCTGCCCAGCCAGCGATTTCCCACAGCAGTTCCATGGTGTCCTTTCAGGTATTGCCCGGCCGTCAGCGTCGGCTGGCGTCTTGTTGCTGGGTTAGGACTTTGTTTTCCGTCGACGTCCTCGCCGAACGGATCCGGGCATCACGGGAGCAGGCGTTTGGCGAGACCCGTCCCTGGGCGAGGACTTCAGTCAATGTCATCCTGGGTAGAGCGCGGATGCAGCCATGCGGTAGGTGATGAACGCCATGCTGCCTCCTTCAAATTGTGCCTGAAGCGCTCAGTCTGTCACCGGACGGGCGTCCGGCGCCAGACTGAGCGCTCGTGGATGAACCGCAACGGGCGAAGCGTTCACCGAAGGGTAATGCGTCGTTAGTGCGCGTACCCGGCGGCCGCTTCGGTGAGCGATTTGCCCTTGGTCTCCGGGGCGAGCCACTGGGACAGCCCGGCACCGGCAAGGGCGACACCGGCGGCGATCAGCATGGTCGGACCGGATCCGAGGCTCTCCATCGACATCGGCAGCAGGAAGATGCCAATGCCCGCCCCGACCCGGCTGACTGCGGCCGCGAAACCGGTGCCGATCCCCCGGATCTCGGTCGGGAGGACCTCTCCCGGGTAGACGTTCGTCAACGTGTTGTACCCGGCATTGAAGAACGAAAAGACCAGGAAGAGGATGAGCACGACAGGCGCCGGCGCGCCGGCCCACAGTCCGATGACCGCCAGGACGACGCCGCACAGCCACTGCGGCGGGACGGTCAGTACCCGGCGCCCGGCCTTGTCGATCAGCAGGAACGTGATGATGACCCCGGCCAGGGCAACGGCGGACAGCCCGACCCCGCCGGCCAGTCCGCCGGCGAGCCCGTACTGCTGCAGCACACTGTCGGCGAAGGTGGCGATCGCGAAGTACGGTGTCACGGCGCAGAACCAGAACCCGGAGATGAACAGCGTGGAGCGCCAGTACTGCCTGGCGAACAGCATCCCGAAGCTGCCCTTGCGGACGTCCTCGTGCCGGAGGTCGTCGAGAGCGTCGTCGGGCATGTACTTTGCGGCGAGGGCGCGGGCCTCGTCCTTGCGGCCCACGCTCCACAACCAGCGCGGGGACTCCGGCATGCCGAGCCGGGCCAGGAACAGCGCCACCGCGAGGAAGGTGCTGGTCCCCAGGATGAAGTGCCAGCTGAGGCCGGTGTACTCATTGAGCAGATGGCCGGTCAGGAACGCGATCATGAAGCCGCCGTACCAGGCGATCCCCATTGCGGCCATGAGTCGCCCCCGCAGATGGGTGGGTGAGAACTCGGCCATCAGGGGCCAGCCGACCGCGTACTCGGTGCCGATGGCGATGCCCATCAGCAGCCGCACCACGATGAGCCACACCGGTGAGTCGATGAAGAACTGCATGCCCGACGCGATGGCGAACAGGCCGATGTCGAACATGAAAATCGGCTTGCGGCCCCACCTGTCGGCGGCCACCCCGCCCAGAGGCGAACCGATCAGGATGCCGACCAGGGCGGCCGCGGCGATCAGACCCTCCCAAAACGCAGTGAGCTGCAGGTCCTGGGCCATCGTCCCGGCCACCGGTCCGATGATGCCGAGGACGTAGCCGTCCAAGACCATGCCGCCGATCAGGACGGTGACCATTCTGATCAGGAAGCGTCGTTTGCTTGCCGCTGAGCCCATGCCCGGCTGGGCGGTCGGGTTCTTTGTGGATGACATGGGTCACTCCTGGCAGGTTGGGATGGACGAGGTGGTTTTTGCCTTGTCCGCGACGTTGGGAAGCTGGGATTCGGGCACTTTTGACCTCCCGGTCATGAGGCGGCACCGCGGGCGTAACGAGGGGGTGGCGGCGTGGGAGGAGGCTCCGGATCCGCCAAGTGTGAGGGCGGTCTATCCGGGACGACCGGTCCTGACCATGAGGTCAGGACCGGTTCGGCGGTACAGACGCTAGACCGGGGCCAACCTCACCCGTGGTTGTACATCACGTGTTTGGTGCGGGAGAAGTCCTCCAGGGCATAGAGGGAGAGGTCCCGGCCGTAGCCGGAGCCCTTGAAGCCGCCCCAGGGCATTTCGCTGGCAATGACCAGGTGCGAATTGACCCAGACCGTGCCGAAGTCGAGCCGGCGGGGCACGGAGAGCGAGCGGGCAGCGTTCGTGGTCCACACCGAGGCCGCAAGCCCGTAAACGGTTTCGTTGGCCCGCGTGACGGCCTCGTCATCGGTGCTGAAGGTCTCCACCGATACGACCGGGCCGAAGATCTCCGTGCTCGTGATCGCGGCGCCGGCGGGCACATCGGTCACGACCGTGGGTTCGATGAAGTAGCCCGGTCCCTCAAGGGCGTTGCCGCCGACGGCGATCGTCAGGCCGTCCTTGCGGATGTCCTCCAGCGCGGCCAGGACCCTCCGGTAGTGGGCCCCGGAGATCATGGAACCGATTTCGACGTCGTCGCCGGCGCCGGGAGCGCCGACGGAGATCTCGCCCACCTCCCGGACCAGCAGTTCGGTGAACTTCTCTGCGACCGATTCATGAACGAGGACGCGGCACGCCGCGCCGCATTCCTGCCCGCCGTTCCAGAACCCGCCCGCGCGCACGCCCTTGGCGGCGGCTTCCAGATCGGCATCCTCGAAGACGACGACGGGTGCCTTGCCGCCCAGTTCCAGGTGCACGCGCTTGACGGTCGAGGCCGCGTTCGCGGCGACCTTCCGGCCGCTGCCCACGCTTCCGGTGATCGCGACGAGATCGACGTCCGGGTGCTCCGACAGCCGGTTTCCCACCACGGACCCGGAGCCGGTGACGATGTTCAGGACACCGGCCGGAACCTCGGCGGCGATGAGTTCGGCCAGCTTGAGGGTGGTCAGCGGCGTCTGCTCCGAGGGCTTGAGCACCATGGTGTTGCCGGCGCCCAGGACCGGGGCGATCTTCCACACGGCCATCAACAGCGGGTAGTTCCAGGGAGTGATCACGCCCACGACCCCGACCGGTTCGCGGAAGATTACCGAGGTGTGGTTTTCTGCGTAGTCGTCCGCACCGAGCGCGGTAAAGGCACGGGCAGCCCCGGCCGAAAACCTGAAGGTGTCGATCGCACTCGAGAGATCGTCTTCGGCAACGGCGGCAGGTTTGCCGGTGTTGGCGGATTCGAGGGTTTCGAGCAGTCCGCGGTTGGCCTCAATGATGTCGGCGATGCGCAGAAGGACCGCCGAACGCTCCTTGGGAGTCTTCGCTGCCCAGTCCGCCTTGGCCGCCACGGCAGCCGCCACGGCCGCATCGACGTCCTCGACGGAACCGGCGGGCACCTGCATGAGGATTTCCTCGGTGGCCGGATTCTCCACGTCGATGGTGGAAGTCGAACCCGGGGCAACGAACTCCCCGCCGATGAACTGGCCGAAAGGAGGAAGGGAGGGAGCGGGTGCCTCTGCCGCCCGGCGGACCGTGAACACTGCTGTTTTGGTTGTAGTCATGGCGCTAGCCCACCTTTACGTTGAGGGCGGACAGGGCCTGCCGGATCCGGGCCTGGTCCTCGGCGTTGAGGTCGGCCGTGGGGCGCCGCGGGGAACCGGCCGGAAGTCCCTGCAGGGAGAGGCCGGCCTTGACGGCCGGGATGAACGGTACGGAGAGCAGCGCATCGATGACCGGGTAGAGCTGCTTCCACAGCTCGCGGGCACCGGTCAGGTTGCCTTCGGCGATCAACCGGCTGACGGCAACGATTTCGTCGGGTACGACGTTGGCGGTGCCGGCCATCACGCCGGCCGCGCCCTCCACCAGGGCGCTGTAGAGGTAGACGTCCCATCCGATGAAGGTGCCGATGACATCCGCGTGGTGGTGGATCAGCTGCAGCGCCTGTTCCCAGTTCGCGCTGGAGTCCTTGATGTACCGGATGTTGTCCACCTCTTCGGCCAGGGCACGGACCGTGGCCGGGTCCAGGTTGACTCCCGTGACGGCCGGGATGTTGTAGAGCATGACCGGAAGGTCGACGGACCGGGCGACGTCCTTGATGTATGCGACCGTTTCCTCGAGGGTGAGCGGCTCGTAGTAGGGCGTGATCAGCATCAGCACGTCCGCCCCCGACTTCTCGGCCGCCTGGGACAGGCGGATGGCTTCGGCGGTGGAGGTGGCTCCGGTGTTGGCGATCACCGGTACGCGGCCGTTGGCCTGCTTGATGACCGTGTCGATGAGCAGCAGGCGCTCCTCGGAGGACAAGGCACCGACCTCGCCCGTCGAGCCTGCGGCCACGACGCCATCGACGCCGGCGTCGATGGAGCGGTCGACGATCCGCCGCAGGGTGTCGATGTCGATGCTTTCGTCCTGGTTAAAGGGGGTGGACAGTGCGGTTAGTACGCCGCGGAGGTCGTTGGACATGAATGGTTCCTCTTCTTCAGTACGGTTGTGGGAAACGGTGGTTCAGGCGACGATCGAGAGGCCGGAATGAGGCGGTGCCTGGCGGTGGGTGGCCAGCAGGCTGGCTGCTTCCTGTGCTGCCGAGAACCCGGAGGTGATCGAGCTTTCGGTGTAGAGGGTTCCGAGGAAGTCGCCGGCCAGGAACACGCGGTCCGTTCCCCGCATGAGCGTCGACTGGAGCTTGGCCCGGCCGGGGAAGCAGTACGGGGAGGCGACCTTCCACCGGTCCGTTTGGGCCTCGACGACGCTGTCGGCGAATCCGTGGCCAAGGACCTGGTCGAGGTCGGCCAGGTGGGTCCGGATGACTTCCTCGTCGCTCTTGTCCAGCAGTGCGCGCCCGAGGCTGGCCGGCGAGAACGTCATGAAGCTGCCGCCGGGCTTGCGCACCGACTCGGTTCCACGCACGATGCTGGCCTGGTTCAGCGCGATCGCGAACGAGCGCTTCGGCGCCGCGATGGCATAGATGTCATCCCAAGGCCGTGCCGACGTCTCGTTGGTCAGGAAGGCCGTGCTGACGTGCGGGCCGTACTTGATCTGGCTGAGTGCATCGCGCAGGTCCTGGGGAAGGTCCACGCCAATTCTGTGCGACACATCGGCGGTAGTCGCGAGGACAACGGCGCGGGCCTCTACTTCGCGGTCGACGCCGCCTTGGCTGTATCGGACGACGACGGAGTCCTTCTTGTGCACGACCTCCTGCACGGTGGCGCCAAGCTCGATACGGTCGCCGAGGGAGACCGCGATCGACTCGGTCAGGGTGGACGGGCCGCCGACAATGCCGCGGCTCAGGCCCTGGCCGAACCCCAGGACCAGGCTGAAGTACCCGATCCCGGCACCGGCGGAAATCTCGTTCATGTCACCGGCCGAACGGGTGACTGTGGTCTTGAACAGTGCGGCTGCATCCTCTGAGAGGTTGCCGATGAAGTCCAGGAACGATCTGTCATTCTCGAAGTCATAGATGCGCTGCTGGCGCATTGCACCGGACTCCCCCGCGCGCTTCCGCACGACCCTCGTGTACTTGGCCACCCCGCGAACGACCTTCATACCGGCCCGCACAGTATCGATGCGGGACGAAAGGGACATCGGGATGCGCAACGGGTACGTGGCGATGTGCCCCTTGCGAATAAACTTGCCGTTCATGGACAGGGCCTGGAGGGATCCCGGGATTTCAACGGCCGTCACGCCGACCTCGTTGAGCAAGGCATCGGTGGACGACCCCGGACCGGCGAAAACATGCCCTCCCCAGTTCAACCAGTAGGCCCCCCGGCGCTCGGAGCGGATCCGCCCGCCGACACGCCCCTCCGATTCCAGCAGAAGCGTGTCCCAGTGGCGCAGGCGCCATCCGGCCGAAAGACCGGCGAGTCCAGCACCGACGATGACTACATCTTTCATGTGTTCGAACTTTCCTTCTCGATGGATGTGAGGTGCCAGGCAGCCGTGGGATTACCAGGAGGCCTTGAGCAGGGCGGCCAGCCTGGGGGCGTCGAATTCGGCAGCTCTGCACGTAATTCCGGCTACGTCTGCCGTATGGACCAGCTTTCGCGAATTCAGCTCCGAATACCGGATCCAGAGAACGTCGCCGGCGGCCGAGACCTGGTCGACCGCTCCCGCCTGCCGGTGGCCGGAGAACTCTTCGATCAGGATGCGGTCATCAGGACGCAGGGCTCTCCGGTCCAGGACATGGACTTCTTCCAGGAAACTATCGTCGGCTAAAGTCGGGGCTCCGCAGGGAGTCATGAGCTGCTTCTTCCTTAGTGATGTCAGAGCGTGTGGAAGCTTTTACGGGGATATCGGCTTAGCACTGATGCCTGCGCGAGGTCGGGTCGGCACCCGTGGTCTTGGCAAGCGCCGGGACCGCTGTTTATGTGATGTCGACCATACTATTATTCGATCAAAGATCAAACAAGCGGTTTGCATAGATTTTTTTCCTGAACCGTCCGCCAGGGGTTGAGCACTTCCGCATCCCAAAGGTGGATCCGGACCCGTATGCTCCTGCAGTCCGGGGCGCCCCGATATATTTGATCTATGCCGATTTCCAAGAGAGCCGCGCCGTCGCTGCTGACCGACCAGGTCTATGCCACCATCCACGAGGCGATCCTCAACGGGGACCTGCCTGCCGGATCCCGGCTGACGGTCCGGGAGCTCGCAGAGCAGGTGGGAACCAGCCCCATGCCGGTGCGCGAGGCAATCCGCCGCCTGGAGGAAGCAGGACTGGTCGAACGCGAACCCCACAAGGGGGCGGTGGTGAAGAACCTTACGCTCGAGGAGCTCGTCCACGTCTACAACATTCGCCGCCTGCTGGAGACCGAGGCCGCCCGCCTGGGCAGCCAAAGGATTACTTCGGCGGACTGCGACAGGATGCAGGCCGAATACGAGCTGATGCGCACCGCGATCGCCGAAGGCCGCGTGATCGCCCTCCTCGACCACGACGAGGCGATGCTGACGATTCTGTACAACGCCTCCGGCAACCCGCTCCTCATCCAGATGATCCGCACCCTGTGGCAGCAGTGCCGGGCCTACAAGATCGTGGGGGCCCAAGGCAGCCTGGACACCGGGAATGACGACTCGCTCTGGCGGTACCAGCAGGACCTGATCACTGCCGCCCGGAACCACGACGCCGCCGGCGCCGCGTCGGTAAACGAGGCCTCGCTGCAGGACGCAACCAGCCGTATCAAGGCACGGCTGGCCGCCCAGGAAGACAGCTAGAAGTCCGGCCCTGCAGCTCCGGCAGCCACCGCCGTGCGGAGAAATGCTCCGGCGCCGAAAGCAGGCCTGGCAAGCACACGTCCAACGGGCAGCACGCATTCGCGCCAGCCTCGCATCAGCCTCGCTCGAGGATAAGTCCGTACCTGCTCAGCAGTGCGTCCAGCGGCAGGAAATGGGTCTGCGTCGAGTATCGGAACCGCCCATGGCCCTCCGCGTCTTTGTGGAGTAGCGACGGCATACAAGCGCCAGGGCCGCAGGCTCGCGCCGGGGAACCGGGAATAGCCGATCCGGGTAGTGATGCGGCGGCGGCCGGGACGAATCAGACGACCTCGCGGGCCGGGGCCGGCTCCGGGAGGGCTTCCTTCTCGCCGCCGGCATGGGCCAGGGTCACGCCCCTGGTCTCCTCCGCCATGAGCAGGCACAGGAGGAAGCCGGCGGCCGTGACGACGCCGGCGAGGACCATGGTCGGGCCGATGCCCCACGCATCCTGCGCGAAGGGGAGCCCGAAGGTGCCCAGGGCGGCGCCGATGCGGCTGGCGGCGGTGGTGATGCCGACGGCGCTGGCTCGTACATTGGTCGGGAACAGCTCGCTCGGGTAGGCCCACTCGAGGATGCTCGGGCCGCCGGAGAACAGCGCGTAGGCGCAGAAGCATGCCACCATGACGCCGACCGGGGCCGAGGGAACGAAGCCCAGGATGAACAGCGGGATGGCCATCAGGGCGAAGCACCAGATGATGAGCGGCCGCCGGCCCCAGGTCTCGGTGAACCGGCCGTTCGGGCCGATATGCCAGGCGGCGAGCAGTTCCGGGATCTGGGGCGGTTCCAGCGGGGGTGCCGGCGGCGCTGGCGGCGGGAACGCCGCGGCCCTCGCGCATCGAGGTGACCGGGCCGCGGAAGGTGGACACGACGTCGAGGGTGAACGGCAGGGCTGTGCCGTGCGTTTCATGGAGCCATTCGTAGAACTGCTTGATCGCGGTCCGGTCGCGCTGCCAGGTCGTCCCGGAGACGCGGGTGGGGGCATCGACGGTGCGGTCATTGACGTAGTCGATGATGTGTTTTCTCCGCGCACCGCCCAGGCTGGTGTTGTGTTTCAGGAGAAACGCGGCGAACCGCTGCAGGCACTCGGTGTGGGATCCGGCGGTCTGCGTGCCGCCGGTGCGGGCGTGGACCTCGGCCAGCCAGGCGGTGGCGTCGGGTTCGACCAGGCCGTCCACGGTGAGCACACGGAGAGTTGACGGCCGGGATGTCCAGCGGGGGCACGCCAAGTTCCTGCTCGATGACGGAGGCGTCCCATCCGCCGCCGTATTCGATCCGCGCCCCCTGCATCAATCCCCCTGGTCCGGTACTTCCATCAAAGCCTGGAGGACACGGACAGCACCTCTTCCACATGGAGACACCCCTGTCCCGGCCTTGTGCCGGAAACAGGGGTGTCTTGGGACTGTTGTAGGAGACCGGGTCTGGTTTCCGGAGACTTAGCGCTTGAGGTTGGTCAGCTCCTGCAGGACCTCGTCCGAGGTGGTGATGATGCGCGCGTTGGCCTGGAAGCCGCGCTGGGCCACGATCAGGTTGGTGAACTCCTGGGACAGGTCCACATTGGACATTTCCAGCGAACCGCCGGAGAGCGTGCCCATCCCGGCCGTGCCGGCGGTGCCGACCTCGACGGCGCCGGAGTTGGCGGTGCCGCGGTACGACGACGAGCCGGCCTTCTCCAGGCCGCCGGGATTGGTGAAGGTGGCCAGGGCCACCCGGCCGACCACGGCCTGCGCGCCGTTGCTGAACGAGCCCATGAGCGTGCCGTCCGGGGACATGCTGAAGGACTCGAGCGTGCCGGCGGCCCGGCCGTCCTGGCTGCCGAAGGCCACGGTGGTCATGCCGGCGTAGCCGGTCAGGGCCGAGACGTCCACCGGGATGCCGCCGGCCGTGATCGAGGGTGCGGAAGTCCGCTGGCCCTGCGGATCGAAGGCCGCCGTGCCCACCGCCGTGCCGGCTGCGTCCTGGATGTCCCATCCGCCGGCGGTCTTCTCGAAGGTCAGGGACAGCGTGCTCTTCCGGCCCACGCCGTCGTAGATTTCGATGTCCCGGACCAGCCGGGTTCCGGGGGCCGCGTCGGAGGGCAGGTTGCCGCCGACCGTGGCGGAGCCGGTCGGGACTGCGGGGGAAAGCGTGTTCGGCGACAGGGTGATGTCCGCGACCGCGCCGCCCACCGGAATCTGGCCGTTGACCGCCATCCAGCCCTGCAGGATCGCCCCGTCCGGGCTGACCAGGTGGCCGTTGGCGTCGAGCTCGAACGCGCCGGCGCGGGTGTAGAGCCGTTCGCCGCCCTTGCCGGTGACGAAGAAGCCATCGCCGGAGATCATCATGTCCGTGGCCCGGCCGGTGGCTTGGGCCGAGCCCTGGGCGAAGTTGGTGGAGATCCCGGCGACCTGGACGCCCAGGCCGATCTGTGCCGGGTTGGTGCCGCCGGCCTCGGCCTGGGCCCCGCCGGCGCCCTTGGTCAGCTGGGACAGGGTGTCCTGGAACTGGGTGGCCGAGGCCTTGAAGCCGGTGGTGTTGACGTTGGCGATGTTGTTGCCGGTCACGTCGAGCATGGTCTGGTGGGAGCGGAGACCGGAAATTCCGGAGTACAGCGAACGGAGCATTGTGGGTGCCTTTCGGGTCGGACGGATGGTTGCTTGGAAAGTCAGGAGCCGGCAGCGCCGACGCCGGTGAGGGCATCGAGGACGATCTCCTGGCCGCCGATGGTCACGGTCGGCACGGTGCCGGTGTAGGAGACGGCGCTGACCGTGCCCGTAACGGCGTTGCCGTCCGCGTCCACGTAGCTGGCGGTCCGGCCGAGCAGGGCCGCGGCCGCGGTGCGCATCTGCAGCGCGAAGTTTTCCTGGTTGGTCCTGGTCAGGTCCGTCATCTGCTCCATCATGGCCAGCTGCGTGGTCTGGGAGATCATCTGGTTGGTGTCCATCGGTGAGCTGGGGTCCTGGTTGCGCAGCTGGGTGACCAGCAGGGACATGAACACCTCGCCGTCCATGGTCTGTTTCGGCGTGCGGACGGCGGCGGTGGTGTACAGGCCGGCGCCGGGGGCGGATGTTACCGGGTCTACGGGCACAGCTGGGTTCCTCTTCTCTAGGCCATCACGTCGATGGTGGACGCGCTTGCGGACGGCCGGGGCCGCACCGTATCTGCTGCCGGCAGCCGGGCATTGTCCGGGGCCGTTCCGGCGGGGCGGGTCTCGGGCCGGCCGGCATTGCCGCCCCCGGACCCGGGCTGTCCCCCGGCCTCCGGGGCGACGCCGCCGCGCTGGTCCCCCGGCCGGTCCTGCGAAGACAGGTCCAGGGTGGTGTGCAGGCCCTGGCCGGCCAGGTCCCGGCGCAGTTCCGGCAGGATGCCGCGCAGTGCCTCGCGCCCGGCATCGCCGGGTGCGAACAGCTCCACCCGGAGGTGCTCACCCGAGACGTGGGCGCGGACCGTGACCGGCCCCAGGTTCTCGGGGGCGACGTTGATGGTCAGCACATGCTCGCCCGGCGCGGCGTTGGCCAGGGAAAAGAGCGGCCGGGCGATCGGGGCGCCGAAGGGGACGGCGGCGTTCGGGTGCGCCGGTGCGGCCGCGGCCGGAGCTGCGGCCGGAGCT
>NZ_JBHTML010000017.1:0-36716 GCF_042679445.1 Arthrobacter sp. GCM10027362 | reverse complement strand
GGACACCGCGCGGGAACTCGGCGGGGCCGCCGGCGGCCCGGTGCTGCCGCTGGTGGTGAACGCGGACTCCCTGGCCACCTGGTTCCTGCCGGTGCTGGGCCGGATCCCCCGGGACGCCGGCGCCTGCTTCGAGATCCACCGCGAGGACGAACAGCACTCCAGCGCCCTGCTGCGGGCCGGCCGGGTCATGGCGGCGGTGACCGCCGCCCCCGGGCCGGTCCAGGGCTGCAGCGTCGAGGCCCTCGGCTCGCTGCGCTACCGCGCCGTGGCCAGCCCGGATTTCCTCGAGCACTGGAGGCCCGCCGGTGCCGCGGGCGGCGGCTGGCTCGACGGCGTCCCGGTGGTCGATTTCGACCGCAAGGATGAGCTGCAGGACCGTTTCTTCCGGCAGCTGACCGGACGCAGCCTGGACGCGCCCCGGCACTATATTCCCGCCTCCGCCGAATTCGCCGGTGCCGTCCGGCTCGGCCTGGGCTGGGCGCTGCTGCCGGAGCAGCAGTGCCGGGCGGACCTGCGCAGCGGGGCGCTGCGCGAGATCGCCCCGGAAACGCCGGTGGACGTGCCGCTGTTCTGGCAGCGCTGGAAGATCGGCTCGCCGCTGCTGGACCTGCTCACCGATGCGGTGCGGACGGCGGCGGCGGACCAGCTGCGCCGGTGAGCCGCAGGCGCTTCTGCCGCCGCACGTGTGTGGTTTATGCCGCCGGGGCATAAGGTGGACGGGGACAATTGTGACGGAGGAATTTGATGCACGACCGCATCCGCGATGCCCGCATGCTCGAGCGCGTAATGTCCGCCGAACAGGCGGCCGAACTGATCCGGCCCGGCATGACGGTGGCCATGAGCGGCTTCACCGGGGCCGGCTATCCCAAGGCCGTCCCGCAGGCGCTGGCGGCCCGGATGGAATCGGCCCATGCCGCCGGGGACAAGTTCCGCATCCGGGTGCTGACCGGTGCCTCCACCGCCCCCGAACTCGACGGCGCGCTGGCCAAGGTGGACGGCATGGAACTGCGCCTGCCCTACCAGTCCGACCCGGCGCTGCGCGAGCGGATCAACGCCGGCGAGCTGGACTACCTCGACATCCATCTCAGCCACGTCGCCCAGCACACCTGGTTCGGTTTCTTCGGCGAGATCGACCTGGCGGTCATCGAAGTGGCCGGCGTGCTCGAGGACGGGCGGCTGATCCCCTCCTCCTCGGTGGGCAACAACAAGACCTGGCTGGAGCAGGCCGGAACGGTCATCCTCGAAGTCAACCGCTTCCAGCCGGCCGAGCTCGAAGGCATGCACGATGTCTACTACGGCACCGCCCTGCCCCCGCACCGGAAGCCGATCCCGCTGACCAGTCCCGAGGACCGGATCGGCGAGCCCTACCTGCGGGTGGACCCGGACAAGATCGCCGCCATCGTGGAAACCGACGCCCCGGACCGCAACTCGCCGTTCAATCCCCCGGACGAGGCCTCCCAGCAGATCGCCGGGCACCTGCTGGAGTTCCTCGGGCACGAGATCGGGCGCGGCCGGCTGACGGAGAAGCTGCTGCCGCTGCAGTCCGGCGTCGGCAACATCCCCAACGCCGTCCTCGAGGGACTGGCCGCCGGCGGCTACCGGGGCCTGACCGCCTACACCGAGGTCATCCAGGACGGGATGCTGAAGCTGATCAAGGACGGCGTGCTGAAGATGGCCTCCGCCACCTCCTTCTCGCTCAGCCGCGCCGGCGTGGACGAATTCAACGCCCACGTGGACTACTACCGGGAGCGCATCATCCTGCGCACGCAGGAGATCTCCAACCACCCGGAACTGGTCCGCCGGCTGGGCTGCATCGCCCTGAACGGGATGATCGAGGCCGACATCTACGGCAACATCAATTCCACCCATGTGGCCGGCAGCCGGATCATGAACGGCATCGGCGGGTCCGGGGACTTCGCCCGCAACGGCTACCTGTCGGTGTTCATGTCCCCCAGCACGGCCAAGGCCGGCCAGGTCTCCAGCATCGTCCCGATGGCCAGCCACGTGGACCACACCGAACACGACACGATGGTGGTGGTGACCGAGCAGGGCCTGGCGGACCTGCGCGGGCTGGCCCCGAAGCAGCGTGCCCGCAGCATCATCGAAAACTGCGCGCACCCGGACTACCGGCCGCTGCTGCAGGACTACTTCGACCGCGCCTGCCGCGACGGCTACGGCAGGCACACCCCGCACCTGCTCGGCGAGGCCCTGTCCTGGCACCAGCGGTTCGTGGAGACCGGCAGCATGCGCCCCGCCGGCTGACGCCCTACTGCCGCGCGGCCGCCTGCCGGCGCGGACGCACCGGGTGCTTGCTGACGATGGACACCCGGTTGAAGGCGTTCATGTTGATCGCCAGCCAGTTGACGGCGGAGAACTCGTCGTCGCTGAGCTGGGTGCGGGCCTCGGCCAGCTCGCGCTCCAGCTCGTGCGCCGCCGGCAGTTCCGTGACCGCTTCGGCCAGGGCCAGGGCGGCCCGCTCCTTGGGGGTGAACACCTCGGTGTCGCGCCAGGCCGGCAGCACCGCGAGCCGCTGCGCGGTTTCCCCGGCCGCCAGCGCGTCCGCCACGTGCAGGTCCAGGCAGTAGGCGCAGCCGTTGAGCTGGGATACCCGGACGTTGATCAGCTCGATCAGGATCCGGTTCAGCCCCACCGCCTCGGCGGCCTCCTTGGCCTTTAGCGCCAAGCCGTTCAGGCCGCGCCAGACCGCCGGATGCTGCTTGTCCAGGTACAGCTTGCCTCCGTGCAACGTTTCCAATCCGTCAACCTTCCTGCTCCGCCGGCCAGTCCACAATGTCGTCAAAGTCGTGGTGCTTGCGCAGCCAGGAGGCGATGTACGGGCACACCGGCACGATCCGGCGGCCGGCGTCCCGCACGTCGGACAGCGCGGACCGGGCCAGCTTCGAGGCCAGGCCCTGGCCGGCGTAGGCCCCGTCCACCTCGGTGTGGATAAAGACGACCTTGCCCCCGGCCGGCCGGTACTTGGTGAAGCCGACGACGGCATCCCCGTCCTCACCGCCGCGCAGCTCGTACCGGTGCCGCTCGGGGTTGTGGACGACCTCGATGGGCGCGGCGGGCGCGCCGGCTGCCTGCTCAGCCACGGGGACGCAGCCTTGCATTCGGCAGCACCGGGGCCGGCAGCGGATCCAGGGTGTTGCCGATGACGGCGCCGAACTGGCTGCCGTCCTCCGGCACCCCCGGCCCCACCGGCCGGGCCCCGATCTGGGCCTGCCAGTTGGCCCGGTACCGGACGATCTCCTCGTGCGAGCGGCCGATGAAGTTCCACCACATCACGATGGTCTCCCCCAGCGGCTCCCCGCCCAGCAGCAGCACCCGCACCGGTTCGGCGGCGGACAGCACGATTTCGTCCTCGCCCGGGGGCAGGAAGCCCAGTTCCCCGCGGCCGACCTGCCGGCCGTTGACCGCCGGCGTGCCCGAATCCACCAGCACGCCGTGTTCGAAGGCCGGGTCCAGGGCCAGCCGGACGGTGGCGCCGGCGTCGATCAGCAGTTCGGCCCCGAGCACGGGCGAGAAGGTGCGCACCGGCGAGGTGCTGCCGGCCAGGGACCCGAGGAAGACCCGCAGTTCGAAGCCCCCGCCCGCCACCGCGGGCGGGGCGTAGTATTCGAAGCCCGGATCGGCGAACCGCTCCCCGCCGGGCAGCGCCAGCCACAGCTGGGCGCCGTGGAGCACCGAGGTCGCCGGGGTGGACACCTCGGAGTGGCTGATCCCGCGGCCGGCGGTCATCAGGTTCAGCTCGCCCGGGCGGACCATCGCGTGGTTGCCGGCGCTGTCCCGGTGCTCGATCTCGCCGGTGAACAGCCAGCTGACCGTCTGCAGCCCGGTGTGCGGGTGCGGGGCCACGCGCAGGCCGCCGGTGAGCGAGACATCGTCCGGGCCGTAGTGGTCCACGAAGCACCAGGCCCCGATCAGGGACCGTTCCCGCTGCGGCAGGGTCCGCCGCACGGTCATGGCCCGCGGCCCGCCAAGCGGCACCTCGCGCGGGGCCAGGACCTGCACGGCGGTGCGGGTCAGCACGTTGCCCGCCTCCGTGCAGGTCACTTCGGGCGGGTGGGGATCGAGATTGCTCATGCGCACCTCACAGGGTTCGAAGCTCCTGTGCCGAGTCTATGCCCGATTCACCGGAATGTACCGGGCAGCAGCCGCCCGGCCTGCCGGCGGCCCGTCACCGGCCTGCCGGCTGCCAGCCGAACGACGGCGCCATCTCCCGGGCGATCGTCTCCAGCAGCCGCGCGTTGTAGTCGACCCCGAGCTGGTTGGGGACCGTGAGCAGGACGGTGTCCGCGGCCTGGACCGCCGCGTCCCTGGCCAGCTCCCCGGCCAGGACGTCCGGCTCGCCGGTGTAGGTGCGGCCGAACCGGGCGGCCACGCCTTCCAGGTAGCCGACCTGGTCCTCCTCGCCCTGCCGGCTGCCGAAGTACAGCAGGTCCTCGGAGCTGGTGATCGGGATGACGCTGCGGCTGACCGAGACCCGCGGCTGCCGCTCCCAGCCGGCCTGCCGCCAGGCCTCCCGGTAGACGGCGATCTGCTCGGCCTGCAGGTCCCCGAAGGGCACGCCGGTGTCCTCGCTCAGCAGGGTCGAGCTCATCAGGTTCATGCCCTGTTCGGCGGTCCACCGGGCGCTCCGGCGCGTGCCCGACCCCCACCAGATCCGCTCCGGCAGCCCCGGGGACTGCGGCTGGATCGCCAGCGCACCGGTGCTGCCGGTCATCTGCGGGTCGGCGCGGGCCACGACGGCGCCGGCGATGGCGGCGCGCAACAGGCGGGTGTGCTCCCGGGCCAGGTCCGCGTCGGTCTGTCCCTCACGCGGAACGAAGCCGAAGGCCTCGGAGCCGTGCAGGGCCGGCTCCGGGGATCCGCGGCTGATGCCCAGCTGCAGCCGTCCGCCGCTGATCAGGTCCGTGGCGGCGGCCTCCTCTGCGGTGTAGAGGGGATTTTCATAACGCATGTCGACCACCGCCGTCCCCACCTCGATCCGGCTGGTGCGCGCCGCCATGGCCGCCAGCAGCGGGAACGGCGAGGCCAGCTGCCGGGCAAAGTGGTGCACCCGCACGTACGCGCCGTCAATGCCGATCTCCTCGGCGGCCACCGCCAGCTCGATGCTCTGCAGCAGGGCATCCGCCGCCGTCCGCACGCGGGAGCCCGGCACCGCCTGCCAGTGTCCAAAGGAGAGGAAACCGATGCGCTTGCGGTGCGGTGCCGGCTCCGGTTCCGGTTCTGGTGCCATCGGGTGCATCCGCCTTCCGGGATCCGGACCCGGTCCGGACAGTATTTCCAGACACCAGTCTGGCTGATGCCGTCAAGTTCGGCTGGGACCGCCCCGGAACCGCCCCGGTTTTCCGCTGCGTTTCCGGGGGGTGCCGGGCACCTTCACCTCGGTTTCGCCGGATCCGCCGCCGGTGGCCTTCCCGACGGCCAGGAACTCCTTCATCTTCGACAAGCTGCGCACGGCACGCTCGCTTGCCGCCAACATCCTCGCCCACGACCAGGAGGCGCTGTGCCGGCGCCCCCATGCTCGACGGCGGCGTCGTGCCCCGCGCCCAGGTGCTGCGCTCAGGGATCGAGCAGCCGGCCGCCGGGCTGGGCGGCGTGGCGCCCTACGCCCGGGTGGAGACGCCTTCGTGGCCTGGATCGGCCGGGCGTTCGGCGCCACCGACGAGGACAAGGCCATGTACCGCAGGCGCCCGACCGGTGCCCGCGAGCGCGGCTGGTCGCTGCCCCCCCCCCCCCCCCCCCCGATGCCCGGGCCGGCGCGAATCGGTGGCGGACGCGGTGGTGGATTACGGCCAGGGTACTCCCCTGCCGGCCCGCCAGCGGAACTGAGCCAGCGGGGTCTTCCCGGCACTTCAACATCGACCGCCTGGACCCGGACAAGAAGTACGACATCGCCGCGATCACCACGCCCGTCCTCGAGGCCGGGGGCCGTCCGCAGCCGGTCCTGCGCCTGCGCTACCGCCGGCCCACGGCATCGGCGTGCTGGCGCCGGCCCGGGCGAACGGACGCGCTCCTTCGCCGACCAGGCGGCGCGTCTGCTGGCCACGCAGGCCTTCGCCCGGCCAAAATACGGCAGGTCCCGGCACTGTGCCGGGGACCTGCCGCTCGCACACCGAGGGCTTCGGCCATGGCCGGAGCGGACCGGCGGGTTCCCCTGGCCGGGGCAGCTTTTCCGACGCCTGTTTGTACGTAAGCGTTTGTGCGCAAGCGGGGAAACAAGAGGCCCCCACGACCCATGTCGGCGATGGGGGTGGACACGGTGGCGCCCTGCCAGGCCTCAAAACAGGGACGAAGGCTTCGAGTGCGTGTTGTTTTCCTTCAGCCGCAATTCCCGTCATGCAGACGCGCCCGCGGGCCGAGGCGGCGGAAATGTTCCGGGCCGCCAGGGCCTTCAGAAGGGAACACCGCCGGCCGGGAATGGCCGTGCCGGATACGTTCTGCTCACCGAAGCCACCCGGCGCCTGATGCCCAAACCCTCGGACGAACCCGAGGCCGCATACCCGCAGTGAAGAGGGGCACCGATACCAGGCGGTTCCGGCCGCCCCGCTCACCTCGTCCGACGGTGCCGATGGACAACCGGCCGCGGTTCGTCCCCGGGGCCCGGGGACGTTCCACTGCAGCAGGCCCCGTTCCCGACGCAGAACCTTCCCCGGCGCATGCCCCGATGCCACCGTGCCCGGCGGCGGCCGGTATTCGCCTGCGGCCGCAGGCTCCACAGCATCGTCCGTGACGCCGCGGACGATGCACCCCCGCTGCGACCCGGTGAGAATGCCATGGAAGATGGCTTGGGCCGCGGGGGAAGGACTGCGGTTCGGTGCCCGGTCAGGCAGATAATGAATGCACGGCACGTTCCGCGCCGACCGCCGTCCAGGACTTGGGAAACCGGCGCCATTCCGGCTCCAACTCTTCGGCCGGCTCTTCCCGAACCGGGTTCCGGCCCGGTTGCTACATGGGGCGGGTGTTCTCTGCCTGCGGGCCCTTCCGGTTTCACCTGGTGCGACGAAGTGCCGACGTGACCTGGGCAACACCCCGCCTCGCTCCGCGAGGACATTCCGCGAGAGGCGCCACGACAGCTGCCAGCACATTCCGGGTTGGCTTCAGGGGACGGACGCGGGCAGGTCGCGGATCGAATCCGACACGGAAAACGCTGTTGGCTTCAGAAGGGGCACACCTGTGTGATGCAGTAACAAAGGCGCTAACCCAGGCACCCGCCTTATCGAGGCACACCTTTCTGCAGGGAGCCGGGACACTGGCCGTAGCCGCGGGCCTGGCAGGGGCGGGAGTGCCGGCTGCCGCGGCCTCCCCCGCGGCGGCTGCCGGCTGCCGGCACCGGACCAGGCTTGTCCTGCTGGGCACAACAGGAGGCCCGGCCGTGATGACCGATCAGCGGTACGGCATGTGCACCGCTGTAGTTTACGAGGACAAGGTCTATCTGGTGGATTTTGGCCACGGATCACACATGCGCCTGCTGCAGGCGGGACTGGGTTCAGGTGCCTTCGGCGGCCCGTCCCTGGCGCAGGTCCGGGGCATCTTCTTCCCATCTGCACAGCGACCACATCGTCGAATGGCCTGCAATCCACTCCACCGGGGGCATGAACATTGCCGGGCGCACCATCCCGGGACCCATCGAAGTCTTCGGCCCCGGCAACCGGGGCAGCCTGGTCCGGGTGTTCCCGCCCGGACGCCCGGAACCTGCGGTGTTCAACCCGCAGGACCCCACTCCCGGTACCACGGGCATGACGGGTTACCTGCGCCAGGCGTTCGCCGCGGACTTCAACGACCGCGCCCGGGACAGCAACTTCGGCACCCCGGATGGGGTGTTCAAAGTCCACCACATCGACATCTCCCCCTACTGGGCGGTGACCTCCGAGGGCATCCCGCCCCGGCTCACGGCCCCGATCGAGGTCTGGCACGACGGGGACGTGAAGATCCCAGCCACGCTGGTGGACCACCGCCCGACCGCTCCCGCCTTCGCCTAGCGCTTCGACACTCCGGACGGGTCGGTGGTGGTCTCCGGGGACACCGGCGTGAGTGCGAACCTCATCGATTTGGCCCGCGGCTGCGACTACCTGGTCCACGAGGTCATCGACCCGCAGTTCGCCGAGAAACTGACCGCCGGCCTGCCTCCGGAGATCGGCGGACCGCTGAAGCAGCATCTGCTTCAGTCCCACACGACCATTGAGCAGGTGGGCCGGGACGTGGCTGACCCCGCCGGAGCAAAGAACCTGGTCCTCTCGCACCTCGTCCCGTCCAACAACTCCGTCCATGGCTGGCGGCAGGCCCGGAAGGGCTACAGCGGCAAGCTGATCATCGGCGAGGACCTCATGCAGCTGGGCCCGGGCACGAAGCAGAGGTGACCTCCGGGAGTGGAACGGGCCCGGCCCCTGTTGTCCGTCCGCCCGTCTGCGCCCGTCGATAGCCAGGGCTTTGCGAAGATGATGGTGATGATAGGGATTCCGGGTGCCCATCTGAGCCACGTCCAAGGGATCCGCACAGGCCAAAACGAAGCAGAGAAACAGCGATGAGCATCACGTTTGTGAACGCCGCCGAGACGCGGGAGAGGGTGGGCATGCCCACGGCCGTCGATGCGGTGCGTGAGGCCTTTCGCGACTATGCCGCGGGACGCTTCATATCGCCGGTACGCACGGCTTTCGGCAACGGCCAGGTGCTTGTCATGCCCGTTTACCACATCCCGAGCGCTTCGGCGGCGGTCAAGACGCTGCAGGTCCGGCTCGACCGGACGCCGGCAATCACCGGCGTCATTGTCTGGACCGACGCCGAAGGCGAGGTCGTCATGGATGCCTCCGAGATCACCGCCATACGCACCGGAGCGGCCGCCGGCGTGGCAACGGACCTGCTGGCCCCCGTCGACAGCCGCCGGATGGTAATGATCGGCGCGGGAGCACAGGCCTTCGACCAGGTCGCAGCCGTCCTCGCCGTGAGGAACCTTGAACATCTGACGGTGATAAGCCGGACGGGCAGCAGCGCCGAACGGCTGGCCGAAGCGGTGCGGAAGACGTGGCCGGGGCTTGGGGTCGATACTGCTTCCGATCCGGGCCCGGCGCTTCGCCGAGCGGACATCGTCAGCTGCGCCACCTCCTCAAGCACGCCCGTGTTCAATGCCTCCGACCTGCCGGAGCGCGTCCACGTCAACGGCATCGGCTCGTACACGCCCTCCATGCGCGAAATACCGCAGGAGGCGTTGCTGGGTGCACGTGTGGTGGTCGACAGCCTTGAGGCCGCCCTGAAAGAGGCCGGCGAACTCATTGGCGCCGTCGGCGCCGGTGTCCTGGACCCGCAAAGCATCCAGGAGCTGGGCACCGCCCTGGACACCCCGGCCGGGGGTACACGGACGGTCTTCAAATCGGTGGGGTTGGCGCTCCAGGACTGGGCACTGGCCGGACTCGTCGCCCGGTCGGTCCGTACACCGGAAGCTGCGGCCCCACCGGGATAGGGTTCACGACACCGGAACCGGACTTCCAGCCGCCTGAAAACCTCGGCCCCGTGAGCCATATCCGGGCAGTTCCGTCCCTGTACCGCTTCGTACTCAACGACCCCAGGTGCAGAAGACCAAGCGGCTCCCTTCCTCGCAGCATCCCTTAGACTGCAGCAGCAGATGGTCCGACGGCAACGTATGTCCGTGGGAGACGCTGGAAGCCACGGTGCTTGAAGGGCACCCGCGGCCATCCCGCAGCAGCTTTCCCGATCTCCCACGATGCGGCTACAAGGAGTCCGGATCTCCCTGTTCGGCTTTTCTGGACTCAAGGAAACGGGCTATGGCAGAGCGTGGAGCCGGGTCAGCGAAGGCCGTGGCGGCAATGTAAACGCTCGGTTCAATACTGGGAGAGAAGCCGTGGCGGATCCAGCCGTTGACGATCTTCTTTTGCAGGGTGACTCCGATCCGTGGAAGCCTGCAAAGTTCTTTCGCCATGTCGAGGGCACGCGGAGCAGATTGGTCCTCGCTGACAACTTCATGCACCAAACCCAGTTTCAATGCCTCGGAGGCGGCGATTTGATCAAGACGGAACAGCATTCGGCGAGCCGTGCCCAGGCCGACGATCTGCGGTAACAGCGCGGCCTGCACGGGCGCCGGAACGCCGTTTCGGACTTCAGGCTGGCCGAAGAACGCCCCCTCACCCGCTACCACGAGGTCGCAACAGCAGACGAGGACGCACCCCGCTCCAAGAGCTGCCCCGTTAACAGCGGCGACGACCGGGGCAGAGGAAGTCAATACAGCCTCAAATAGCCTTGCCTCCTCCGTCAGCATGTCAACTGCGGCCGGGACATCAAAATTTTTCATTTCGGCAATGTCGGTCCCCGCGCAAAAACTCTTGGAATCACCCTGCGTGAGCACAATGGCCCGCGAGCCGTTAGCGTTCGCATGGTCAATCTCGTTGGCGAGACGATGTTTGTCCTGTTGTCTAAGGGCATTCCGACTCCGAGGACGCGAAATGATGAGCTCGGTCACCTCAGCATGTTGAACCACTTTGATGCCATCGGCAATCGGAACGGCCATCATTCCTCATTCCTCTTTTTGGCGTTGGTGCTCTCCTCTACGGAATGGGCAAGATATGCGGCGGCGACGTCCGGGCGCGACAGAAGCGCTTCCGCGTTATCTTCGATGACCACCGATCCCAAACGAAGCACGAACCCGCGGTCGGCGATTTCGAGCGCACCTTCTGCGTTTTGCTCGGCCAGCAAGATAGAGAGTCGCCACTGGCTGCGAAGGCGGGCAAGAGTCGCAAAAACATCTTCTACAACCTGCGGTGCCAGGCCCAGGGACGGTTCATCCAGCAGCAGAACTGACGGCCGGGACATCAGGGATCTTCCAAGCGCGACCATCTGCTGTTGGCCGCCGCTCAAGTCGCCTGCCGCCTTCTCCAACTTGGGTTCGAGCGCTGGGAAGATGGCCAGGACTTCGTCCAGTCGTGTTTGAAGCTGCCGCGCCCCTCCCTTCCGTTCGGCCGCATGCAGTCCAAGGCGAAGGTTCTGCCGAACGGTCAACGGGGCAAACAGGCGACGGCCCTCGGGAACAAGGGATAACCCCAACGCCGGCCTCCGGTGAGCCGCAATGTTCTTCATCGCTCTGCCATCCAACGCGATGCTCCCGGAAGTGCTCGGAATCAGTCCCGCTATGCAGTTGAGCAGCGTGGACTTACCTGCGCCGTTGGCCCCGAGGAGGGCAACTATCTCTCCCTGCTGGACGGAGAGCGAGACGTCGCGCAGGGCGACGAAGTCACGGTAGGAAACAGTTAGCGAGTCGATCCTGAGGATGTCATCCATGCTCGACTCCGTTCAGCTCAGGCATGGAAAGGCGCACACCGACGTAAGGGAAATTCACGACCTGGTTGACCGCTAGATGCCCCCCGATGCTCATCGCCATATATGCCTCGTGTGGCTCCATCCCCAATGCCGACACCAGATAGCTGCACATACGCTCGATCGCGGCCTTCGAAGCGGCGTCCAGGGTACGGCCGTGCGCCAATACGAAGCGGCGACCGTTCGAAATGACTTGGGGCCCTTCGGCCGCCTTCCCACGCTCGAGCCGGATCCGGATGGTGCCTTCCAGGGGGCATTCAACTGCAGTCGTGCACAGCTCACCGTCCCCCTGCACGGCATGCCCGTCGCCAAAAGAAAGACAGGCGCCGTCGACGAAAACGGGCAGCCTGACCCGCGCCCCGGAACCGATCAGCCGGCAGTCGAGGTTTCCCCCATAGTCCCTTGGCGCGACAGTGCTGAATTCACCTTGCGCCGGCGCCGTACCGATCATCCCCAGCATGGGAGACACTGCAATCTCGTATGGGCCGATCCGTACGGAGCCGCTGAGCATCGCGTTGAAATCGACCTTCTTCAAATACCCTGAGTCGGGTAAAGCTGCCGGCCGGTGGTAGTCGAAGCCGCACCACGCCGGCCAAATCATGAGCCAGCCGTTCCCTGCCACGCCCAGATCCAGAATGTCAATCTCCAGGCAATCGCCCGGGCGGGCATCCTCAACGTAGATCGGGCCAGTGAGCGGCGCCACATGCGACATGTCCACGGGAAGCTCGGTGGCGAATATGGGTCCATCCGCCAGGTGCGAAAGCTGACCATCGAAACCGTCACGGGTAGAAAAACGGACCACGTCTCCCGAGGCGATCCGCAGCCGCGGCTCGTGCCGGGCGCTCCAGGTGTAGTGGCAGGCCTCGGAGCTTAGCTCGTGCTTCACGGAAGCCACTCTTTCAACGTCTTGGAGGCGCCGCGCCGGCCCAAATAGGCCTCCAGCACGGCGGGATTCGTTTGGACGTGGCTGGGCGTCCCATCCGCGATTACCTGTCCCTGGTTCAGGACCACAACATGGTCGGCAACGCCCATAACCAACGACATATCGTGGTCCACCAAGAGCAGGCCGAGGCCTTGGCTTCGCAGATCGGAAAGCCGGGCGCGAAGGAACTCCGTCTCGGACGAGTTCAGTCCCGCACCCGGTTCATCGAGCAGCACTACCTTCGGCCTGCTCGCAATCGCCCGTGCAACTCCGATCAGTCTCGCTTCACCCGTCGTGACCTGGCTGCCCCGGACCCCAGCACGGCGTTCAAGACCCACAAACGTGAGCGCTTTCATCGCAGCATCCCGGAGCGATGTCTCCTCACGCCGTGTAATCGGGCCACCCACAAGCGCCGCCGCAAGCCCGTGGCGGCCGAGAACATGGGTCCCAATCAGGACGTTTTCAAGCAGGGTGTAATCCGAAAGTATTCTGGGGTGCTGGAAACTCCGGCCGATACCCAGGCTCGCTCGCTGATAGGCGGCACGATGGGTGAGGTCTTCGTCCTGCAGCGTAACGGTTCCGCTATCCATGGCCAGGCTTCCGGAAATCACATTGAGCAGGGTGCTCTTCCCCGAACCGTTTGGACCTATCAGGCCAACGACCTGGGCAGCCCTTATAGATAAAGAGACCTGGTCCAGCGCCCGTATACCACCGAACGACTTCGTAATGCCGGATGCGCCGAGAACGGCTTCCGCACTCACTGATGCACCTCCCTGTTCCTAACCCTGGAGACGACCGGCAAGCGCCGCGAAATCGACTGGAGGCTTCGAAAAATACCCACAAGGCCGGCCGGGAAAAAGACAATCACAATGACAATCCAGAATCCGTAAATCAGGAAGCTGAGATCGCCGAAGTTAAACAGCAACTGTGTGACAAGCGTCACGGCTACGGCCCCTAAAATGGCGCCGAAGTTGCTTGCCAGTCCGCCGATCACCACCATCGAAAGGATAAGTATCGACTGATTTATGTCGAAGGTAACAGGACTGATGAAAAGGATCTGATGGGCGTAAAGGGCTCCGGCCAAGCCGGCCATGCTCGCACTGAGCACGAACACCGTCACTTTATAGTGCGCGGGGTTCACCCCGACCGCCCTGGCCTCCGTCTCGTCATGCCGGACGATCAGCAGGGCACGTCCGAATCGCGACCCAACGACGCGGGCGGAAACGATGGTACAGAGAATGGCGAGAACCAGTATCAACTGAGTGTAATTTGCGTCAGACTCGAAGCCGCGCGGGCGTACGATTCCAAAAACACCGACGGTGCCGTTAGTAATCGCGCTGGCATGCGTAAAAAACTGGGATATTGCAACCTGCAGCGCCAGGGTCGCAATTGCAAGGTAATGCCCGGTAAGCCGCAGGGTAGGCCTCCCTGCCAGGTATGCAATAAAACCTGCTGCGAACATGCCCGCGAGAACCGCAAGCCCGAAGGAGACCTGTGCTCGGGACGTCAGCAATGCCGCGGTATACGCTCCGATCCCGTAGAAGGCTCCGTGCGCGAAGCTCATCTGGCCCGTATATCCGTACAGGAGCCCCAGGGAGAGCGAAAGGATAACCGCGATCCCGATGCTCCCCAGAATCAGTATGTAATAGGGACTCGATATGACTTGAGGGAGTGCTACCACGATGGCAGCGACTGCCAAGAGACAAACGGGCTTGCGCCAACTGCTCGCCCGGATGGATCGTGCGGGCGAAAAGGTTCCTCCCGCCGGCAGCGCGCCCTGATTCTCTGCCCGTGTTCCAAAGGGTCTCATCATGATGTCGCGGCCGCCTGCCTTTCCGCAAATAGCCCCGACGGCTTGAGCAAAAGAACCAGGATAATCAAACCGAAGGTCCCCATGCTCGCCCAGTTGGGGCTGGCATACCCCGCGAGAAATATCTGGCAAAGGCCCACGGCGAGCCCTCCCATCACGGCGCCCGGCCAGCTGCCCAGGCCTCCGATTACGGCGCCGGCAAAACCGGCTATTGCGTAATCAAGACCGGCAAAGGGACTGGCGTAGGACAGCGGGGCGATCAGGAGGCCTGCCAGCCCCGCGAGTCCGCCTCCAAGAATGAAGCTGGTCGCCGTAACCGACGAGACATTTATACCGACCAATTTCGAGCCTGTTGGTTCATATGCAACAGCCCGCATTACAAGCCCCACTGCTGTTCTGGTATAGGTCCACCATAGAACTCCGAGCACAACCGCAACCACCGCGATAATCACGAAGGTCTGTGGAACAATAGACGCTCCGGCGATCACGAGCGGCGTGGTACCGAACGGGGCATGCACAGGACGGCCTTCCTTGCCAAAAACAAGCTGCGCCACGATGCGTAGAACGATGCTGAACCCCAGCGTCCCAATCACGATGGCAATGAGGGAGGCTTTTCTCCGAAGAAGCGGCATTGCAATTGCAAAGTAGGATGAGCCGCAGAGGGCCGCCGTGATGACGACTGTCAGGAGGACCGTTAGATAGTACGGTACGCCAAGCTCCACATTGAGGGCCCATGACAGCATTCCGCCTACCATCATGAGCTCGCCCTGGGCAAAGTTCAGCACATTTGACGATGCGTAGATAACATTGATCGACAAGGCCAGCAACGCATAGGCTGACCCGAAGCTGACCCCCACTATCAAGTACACCAGGAACTGTTGCACCGGCTCAAGCCTCCCTCGCCGAATAGGTGGAGCATCCCGCTTTCGATCGCGTTCCTTTTTACTTGTTTGCCTGGGTGCTCTGCTTTGCGCAGTCTTCCGGGGCATTGGTGAACGTGCCTCCGTCGGCCCAGCGAAGAACGAGGTCCTCAGGATTTGCCCGGCGGTGCTCTTCGGGGCTGTAGGAAATAGTGCTTCCGGTTTTTCCGGACACTGCTGCGTACTTTTGCAACCCCTCAATAGCGTCGCGCGCCTTGTTCTTGTCGACAGATCCGTTGCCGGTAGCCGCCTTGAGGCCAGCGGCGACGATCTTCATCGCGTCGTATCCGAGAAGTTCAAACCCGCTGTTGGGTTCACGGTCGTATTTCTTCTTGAAGTCGTCCGCGAATTCGGCGACTTCGGGCTTGCTTGTGTCAATAACATCGTAAAAACAAACACTGCGCTCCACGGCGCTGCGGCCAATGTCAATCATTGACTCGAAAGCCAGGCTGTTCGGTCCGACGATGCCCGCCGAGTAGTTGACCTGCTGCATGTTCTTTCTCAGCTGTGCCACGTTCGTCCCTCCCATCGGGGTGAACAACACCTCGGCCCCTGCCTGCCGAAGCTGCTGGATCTGGGCCGTGTAGTCCTGCGCTCCGTTGGGCATTGAAACGGAGGCCACCGGCTTGACGCCGAGGTCTTGCAGATCCTCCGTGGCCAGTTTTGCATCCAGCTGCCCGAACGCGTTGTCGTCGTAGGCAATGCCGATCTTGTCAAAGCCCTGTCCGTGAAGGTAATCCACGGCTTTTTTAACGAAGGAGGAACTGGCGACGTCGACCTGGAAGGCCCACTTCTTGTCGGTGGTGATGTTGTCTCCGTTTGCGAAAGGAATCACCAGGGGAACCTTCGCCTGTTCAGCCACCTGTGCCAGGACCAGCGCGGTGCCGTCATTTGTGCCGCCGATGATTGCGTCGACCTTGTCCTGCGAAACGAACCGCTGGGCGATTTGGGCCATGCGCGCCGGGTCATTAGCTTCATCCTGGACTACGAGCGAGATCTTGCGCCCGTTGATTCCGCCGGCGCTGTTGATCTGGTCTGCCGCCAGCTCCACTCCCTGTCGTTGATTGCTGCCCAGAATAGCGTCGCCGCCGGTGAGCGCCCCGCTCAGGCCGATTTTAATGTCCCCCGTCGCTGCTGCGTTTCCGTTGGACGCGTTCCCGCCGCCCGAACCGCAGCCGGCCAAAACCATCGCGGCCGCGGCCGCAATACCTACCGCCGCACAGCGAACGGGAGTCCTCTTCTTCGCGCGGCCTTCATACCCCTGGTCCATCGGACTGTCCCTCGCCGTCCCTTCGTGGCCGTTCACATTCATGAACGGTGTTCCTCTGTGTGAACAATGCTATGCTGTTCTTTATCCCGTCACAAGGGCTTGGGAGAAGTTGGTGTCTGCCCGGTGAGCCGCAAGGACCCGCGGATGGCATGCGAAAGTGAGGTTAGTCATCGAGAAACCAGGTACAGACCCCCACGGAAGAGCCGGATTCGCTCCGGTTAAGTCTGCCGACCGGGTGCTTCAGATTCTTGAAGTGCTCGGCAGCAGTGCAGGACCGCAGCAGCTGACCGAACTTGCCCGCGAACTGAGTATTCCCAAGAGCAGCCTGCACGGGATCCTCGAGACCCTCCGGCATCGAGGCTGGGTCGAGTTGGACAAGCTTACGGGCCGCTATGCGTTGGGAATCCGCAGCATGCATCTTGCCTCAAGCTATCTGGACTCACCCGGCGTCCTTCAACGAGCAGGTTCCACTCTCGACTGGTTGAATGCTGCAACGGAAGAAACCGTGCAGTTCGGCCGCTTGGACGGCTACGAAGTCGTTTACCTCGCGAAGCGACAGTCCCGGCATCCTGTCCAGCTAATTTCAGACGTGGGCAAGAGACTGCCCGCGAATGCCACCGCACTCGGAAAAGCAATACTGGCCGAGTACCCGGATGAAGAGCTGGAAGTCATGCTGGCCGAATCGCTTCCGAGACTAACCACTCGCACGCTGGCGACAAGAAGCGAGCTGTTGGCCGATCTGGCGCGCGTCCGGGAACGGGGATACGCGGTGGACAACGAGGAGGCTATTGATGAAATTTATTGCTTCGCCATCGCGCTACGGCAACGATCCATCCCCACCACCGACGCCATAAGTGTATCCATTCCGAAATTTCGCGCAACCGACTCTACCCTGCGGAACATTACCGAGTTGTTGTTGGAGGCCCGTACTCGGCTCGAAGTTTGAATTGTGGCTCGACGCATCAGCAGGGCGTCGTGGACGGCACCCCGCACCCGGACTCGACTGCCGCCTGGGCGCGGGTCTGGCGCTGGTTTCTGCGGCTTCCCGTCGGCACTACGGATGGGAAGGAATTCCGCACCGCGCCGAGGTTCACCGCGGTCAGTCTGGACCTCGGTGAAGCTGTGAGCCGTACCGCAGCCAGTGCCTGCCGACCGCGGTCTCACCCAGCTGCCCGAAGTGGAAACTCAGTTCCAGGTCATCGTGGAGTTCTGCATCCGCCCGGTTGATCGCCGAGCTGATCTCCTGCCAGCCCCTCAGGGTAAAAGGCTAAAAGGCCGCATTCGGGCCCCGTAAGGCCACGTCTCCCGGGCGCGGGAATGCTCTTTTGGCACGTCTCATGCCCGTCGCTGGGCGGCGTCGTGGCTAGCTCGGGGCTATGTTGCCTACGTGGTTGGTCGCTTTTTCATAGGCCCTGGCGACGGACAGAACAGTTGATTCGTCAAATGGCCTGCCGATGATCTGCAGGCCCAGCGGCAGGCCGGCATTCGAAAAGCCGCACGGTACCGAGATGGCCGGCAGGCCGGTGAGGTTGGCAGGGGCGGCCATGCGCACATATGCGTCCCCGACCCCCTCAACCGAGCCGTCGGGCCAGCGGAAGTCCGGGTCGCCGACCGGGGCGGCGGGGGCCACTGTTGCCGGGGCAATGAGGACCCGGATGTTCTGGTAAATGCTTTTCCACGCCTGCTGAATGAGCCGGCGGACGCGGAGTGCGTCGATGTAGTCGGTAGCCAGGATGGTTTGCCCGACTTCGAGCAGGCGGCGGACTTCGGGGGTGTAGAGTTCCGGTGTTTCGCCGATGGACCGCCGGTGGTAGGCGCTGGCCTCGGGCATGAGGATGCCCCATTCCACGGCGAGGATCTCTTCTTCGAAGGGAATCTCCACCTCCGCGGGCTCGGCACCCAGGTCTTCGAGGATCCCGGCCGCTTCCGCCACCGCCGCCGCCACCTCGGGGTGGATGTTGCGGGTGAAGAAGTTTTTGGGAATGCCGACCATCATGCCCTTGACCCCTTTCTCCAGGTCTGCGGTGAAGTCCGGGACCGGCACGTTGGCAGAGCCCGGATCCCGCGGGTCATAGCCAGCGATGGCGTTGAGTACGAGGGCCGCGTCGGTGACGTTGCGGGTCAGGACACCGGCGTGGTCCAGGGACCAGGCCAAGGGTGTGATTCCGAAGCGGGATACCCGGCCGTAGGTGGGCTTCAAGCCGACGGTTCCGCACAGGGCGGCCGGAGTCCTGGTTGATCCTCCCGTATCGCTGCCGGTGGCCACATGGCAGGAGCCGGATGCCACCGCGGCGCCTGAGCCGCCGCTCGAACCGCCTGGGATCTTGGATGTGTCCCACGGATTCCGTGCCGGAGGAGTGGTTGTGCCGAAGGCGAATTCGTGGGTGCGTGTCTTGCCGATCATGATCATGCCCGCCTGTCCCAGGGAAGCTACGACGGCGCTGTCACGGTCCGGCACGCGGTTTGCCTGGACACGGGAGCCGGAGGAGGTGCGGATGCCGGCCGTGTCGTAGATGTCCTTGACTCCTACCGGGATGCCATGGAGTGCTCCCCGGTAGTGTCCCGCGGCTATCTCGTCGCCGGCGGCGCTTGCCCGGGCAAGGGCGATGTCGGCCGTCACCGTTGCGAACGCCTGGATGCGGCCCTCGACCTCTTCGAGTCTTGTCAGTGAGGACTCGGTCAGTTCAAGGGGCGAGAGCTCCTTCTTCTTTATCGCGGCTGCTGCCTCCGTCAGCGTCAGCTTGTAGGGTTCCATGTCGGGCCCTGGTCCCAGGAGGGGTTGAATGTCGTAGCCGGCGCGGTTTCGCTCAGTTCCATGTTATCCAGTCTGCTCAGGAGCATATGGACCGGCACCGCCGCAGCGGCGAGACCGGCCAGCCGGTCCTCTTTGACTGTGAGCCGGGAAGTTCCGGTGATGCTCCAGGGCGTATCAAGGATCGGTTCGTGTTCGGTCATGGCTATCTTCCGGGTGGATCGGATGCTACGGCAGTTGCTGAGGGTAGTTGCCCGGGTGGCACGGGCCAGGGGCGGAAAATTTTCCGGACAGTGCTTCACCCCAGCGGTGTTTCGGTGTTTTCCGGGCCGGGCCGGGCGTTGCCGAATTCGGAGAGTATTTCTTCGGTGTGTTCTCCGAGCCTGGGCGGAGTCCTGCGCACGGAGGTGTCGATGCTGCTGTAGTTCACCGGATGCCGGAGCAAGCGGATCGTGCCGGCGTCGGGGTGTTCGATCTGCATGATCGGGTCGACTTCGGTGACGACGGGGTCTTTCAAGGCGGCGGTGAAGTCATTGACGGCATTGCACCAGACGCCCCCCTTGCGTAGTTTCTCCACGATTTCACTCGTCGTATAGGAGGCAAGCAGGGGCGCCAGGGCACGGCGGATCTCGTCGCGGGCGTTTAAGGCCAGGGAGGGGTCTTCGAATGGCTCAAGTTCGGGGGCCCCGTCGAGGGCCTGCCGGACCGTGGCCACCGGGGACAAGGAGATGGCGACATTCCCGTCCCTGGTTTTGTATATGCCGTAGGGCGCGGGGTGGAAGGGGGAGCCGAGCCTTTCCTGGGGCACCGACACCTGTCCTCCGTTCAGGTGGTAGGTCAGCGGTTCGGTCTGGAGGTCAAGTCCTGCCTGGATCATGTTCAGTTCGACGTGCTGGCCTTTCCCCGTCCGCTCCCGGTGCAGGAGAGCGGCCAGCACGCCCATCGCCAGCAGCGCCGCCCCGTGCTGGTCGATCACCGCGGCCCCGACAGGAACCGGGGCTTCCTGCGCCGACCCGGTGTTTGCCGCAAGTCCCGTGATGGCCTGCAGGAGGAGGTCCTGCCCGGGCAGCTTGCGAAACGGCCCGGTGCTGCCGTAGCCGGAGGCGGAGGCGTAGATGAGCCGAGGGTGCTGTTCATGGACGGCGTCGTACCCGAGCCCCAGGGAATCCATCACGCCCGGCCTGAAGTTTTCGACCAGGACATCGGCGGTTTCGATAAGTTTCCGCGCCGCTTCCAGCCCCTCCCGGCTTTTCAGGTCCAGGGTGACGCTGCGGGCATTGCGGTGCGCGAGCATGAAGAACACGCTCACACCGTTGAGGAACGATTCGCCACCGGCCCAGCTCCGTTCCCAGGCCCCGGCAGGCGGTTCGACCTTGACGACGTCGGCTCCGAGGTCGGCGAGGTACTGTACGGCTGCCGGCCCAAGCAGAAACTGGGTGAAGCTGACAATACGGACCCCTTCAAGCGGCCGCGTAACTTCCGGTTCCGGAACGGTCATTGGTCCACCACCTTGAGGACGTTGATGGCGGCGGCAACCAGGTCGCCGTGCTGGTTGACGGCCGTGACCTTGGCACGCATCTGGAGTTTTTGTTCGTCCGCCTCCTCGACGGTGTAGGTGACCGTCACGGTGTCACCGAAGAAAACTGGACGAATGAAGCGGACCTTGTCATAGCCGTAATTGACGGTGGGAGTATCACCGAGCATTTCGATCAGGCGCGTCGAACATGTGGACATCAGCCCCAGGGTCAATGCGCCGTGGGCGACGCGCTGCCCGTACCGGGTGCCGGCCATGTACTGGGCGTTGGTGTGGTTCGGGCCGATGTCACCTGTAATGCCGGCGAACAGGTAGACATCGGACTCGGTAACCGTCCTGGCGAACGTTACGGTCATACCGATCGGGGCCATGCCCGCCACCGTGGACACCGGGTTGGCTGACGATGATGCCTCCATTGTCAGAACCCTTCCGCGTCGGTGTTGGACGGTGTGGTCGTCTGCGAGATGATGTCGGAATACCGGCGTTTGATGTACTCGGCGCAGCGCAGGGCCACTGCACCAATGGTGCTTGTCGGGTTGACTGCTCCGCCGGTGGTCAGCGAACTGCCGTCGGCGATGAAGAGATTCGGAACGTCCCAGGTCTGGTTGTACCGGTTAGTGACCGAATCTTCCGGGGTATTTCCCATCCGGCAGCTGCCCATCAGGTGGAAGCCGGGCGGCGGGAGCATCGTTCCCGTGGTTTCGATCCTCGTCAGCCCGCCTGCCGCTTCCGCCACCTTCGCGATCTGCTCGGTGCCGAAGTCGGTCAGGCGGATGTCGTTGTCGCTGAGCCTGTATTCGACGTGCGCCCCCGGAAGGCCGCTGGAGTCCGTGACCCCGGGATCCAGGGTTACCCGGTTGGATCTGATGGGCAGGTCCTCCCCCTGGGTGTAGATGAGCATGTGGTGGCCAAAACGTTCCTCAAAGGATTCGCGGTGCCTCTCGCCCCAGGGCAGGGGCTTGCCGGCGTTCGCGCCCATGGCGATGCTGGCCGGACCGGCGCTGCGGCCGCACTGGATGCTGAACCCGTTGACGAATCCCCGGTCGACCTGCGTGTTGTAGAACTCGGTGGAAAATACGGTTGCGCTTCGATTTCCCTTGTAACCCTCCAGCGGGTCCGCATACCAGCAGTCGGTCAGCGCCCAGGTGTGGTGCATCAGGTGCGTTCCCACGAGCCCGTTCGAATTGGCCAGCCCGTCGGGGTGCCCTGCCTGGGCCGACATCAGCAGCATTCTGGGGGTGCCGATGCCATTGGCGCAGAGAACGACGATCCGGGCCCCGACCTCGTGCCTGGCATCCGTATTCCGGTCGATGTAGACCGCCCCCGAGGCCAGGCCTCGCCGGTTGAGCGTGATCTTTTCCACCCGGGCATTGGTGATCAGCCGCACGCCGGCGGCAAGCGCCTTGGGCCAGTAGGTCAGGTCGGCGGTACTGATTGATCCGCGGGGACACCCGCTTTCACAGTCGCCGCAGAAATTGCACGGCAGCCGGCCGTCCCTGCGCCGGGTGATGATGGCGTTGTCCGAGGGCCACCAGTGCCAGCCCAGTTTCTCGAATCCGCCGGCCACTTTGCGGCCGACGTTTCCAGGCGGCGGGGCCGGCGAGTAGCGCTCGGTCCGGGCCGGCATGGCTGGATCTCCGGTAAAGCCGGAGACGCCGACTTCAGCGTCGTTCATCTCATAGAACGGGGCAAGGTCCTCGTAGCTGAACGGCCAGTCGATGGTGCCTTCCAGGCCGTGCTCGGTGCCCCTGCGGAAGTCCGCCGGCTTGAAACGCGGCCAGTGCCCTCCCATGTGGACCGTGCTGCCTCCCACGGCGTTATACATGTAGGGCGTGGTCAGTCCCGTAACCGGGTAGTCCTCCGGCGCCTTCCGGATGTTCGGGTCCAGTGCCCATCCGCGGTGCCGTTCGGTCTCCCATTCGTTGTGGTAATGCGGATGGTCCGCGGGATGGACCCAGTCCCCTTGCTCGAGGCAGACCACCTTCATTCCGGCCTCGCCCAGGTGCTTGCTGACCGCCGCGCCCCCCATGCCGGCACCGATCACCAAAATATCGAACTCATCCATTTCTTTTCCCTCCGTATCACGGCGCGTCAAGGCCGCTCCTGGATCAGGCGGTGCCCGTCTCCAGATCGGGCACCGCCTGCGGCGCCGGCTTCACTTGGTCCGGGCCCAGGCCGACACGGACCTGGAAATCAACGTCGACCCGCTGGATATCCTGGGTCCGGGCATAGGTTCCGCGCCCGTGCGAGAGCAAGGCCGGGTCCCAAGGCTCTTCGCCCGGATAGCCGTAGGGCTGGGGCGGACCGTGGAAGTCGCCGGCCGCGGGACCGGAGGCCTGGATCGCCCGGACCACCTCGGGCTGGGCATAGTAGGCGAAATAGACCAGTGCCTGAAAAATCAGAAACAGACTTTCGTCCTGCTCGCTTAGCCGCTGGACCAGAAGGGTCCGCTCTTCCCGGTCCGCAGGCAGAAAGCCCGTCCCCAGTTGGTCCGCCAGTTTGTCCACGGCGTCCAGGTTGATGAAAGGAAAGTGGGCGGCCTCGACCCGATGATCAACAATGTACCGGCCGAAGTAGCCCAGAATCCCCGTCCGGCTGGGAGCGGGAAAACCACCGGTTGGCGGGATAAGGACATCCGCAAATGCCAGCAGGACGTCGGCCTGCGCTCCCGAGAAAGGGACAGCCCGTACCGACCCGCCCAGGACCGCCTTAGCGGGGATGAAGACCTTGTTTTCAGCGTGGGCTGCCTTTCGGGCCATTTCGTCAGCTTGCTGCGTCATGACGGACCTCTCTTTCGTCCTGGGGCCGGATCCCTTCGGCCCAATCGAGTGCGCCCCGAAGGCTGAAGTTCTTGTGCTGGGCAAACTCCTCGAGGCTTGTCTCAAGTCCCTCGCGCCCGTTTCCGCTCAGCTTGTGGCCTCCGAATCCGGCCAGGTCAGGACGGAAAAGGCCGGTCCGGTTGATCACCACCTGGCCGGTATCCAGCTCGGCCCCGAGGCTGAAAGCACGCCTGAAATCCCGGGAAAAAACGGCTCCGCTGAGGCCGTAGCTGGAAGCGTTGGCGATGGCCACGGCCTCCTCGTCGTCTCCGAATTCCAAAACGGGCAGGACGGGGCCAAAGACTTCCATATTCCTGGCAATCTCCATCTCCGGGGTAACGTCGACCAGCACGGTGGGCTCGTAGAATGCCCTGTCCGGCCGGGTGCCGCCGGTAGTGATGCGGGCCCCGGCATCGACAGTGGCGCGCACCTGCTCGCCCACGCGGGAAGCGGCTTTCGCATGGATCAGCGGACCCAGCTGCGTGCGGTCCTCGGCTGGATCCCCCAGTTCCAGGGCGCCGAAACGAGACGTGAGGAGGTCGGTGAATTCCCTGGCAACGCTGCGGTGGACAATCAGCCTCTTGTTGGCGCAGCAGCACTGGCCGTTGGCCTCCTGCCTGCCCTGCACTGCCTGGTCGACGGCCAGTTCCAGGTCGGCGTCTTCCAGAACGATCAGCGGATCGTTGCTGCCCAGCTCCAAGGACACCCGCTTGAGGGTCTTCGCTGCGGAGGCAGCCACCCGGAGACCGGTCTGGGTCGATCCGGTGAGCGAGACCCCGGCCGGTATGTCGCTTTCAACCAGCCAGGCGCCGACCTCACCGCCGCCGGCGGCGACCTCGACGACGCCGGCGGGAAGCCCGGCCTCGGTCAGCAAGGAGGCCAGCCGTAAGACGGTGAGCGGATCGTCCTCCGGCGGCTTGACGACCACCGAATTGCCCATGGCGATGGCCGGCGCCACCTTGTGCCCGAACAGTTCTGCCGGAAAGTTGAAGGGAATGATCGCCACGACGACCCCGAGAGGTTCCCGCCGCGTAATCATCAGGTCGCGTTCCAGGCCCGCCTGTGAGTCCAGGAAATGCGCATCCTCTTTGAGGGCGAGCATGCGCTCGGCAAATCCGCGGAACAGCCGGGCACACACGCTGATTTCCGCCCGGGTCTGCTGCAGCGTCTTGCCGCTTTCGGCACATAGCAGCTGCGCCAGCTCCTCAGCCTGGTCCATCACCAGCTGGCTGAACCGGACCATGATCTCGTATCGGCGGTGGCGGGGAACCCGCTTCCAATGGGACTGGGCACGCCGTGCTGTCGCCAGCGCCTGCTCCGTCTGTGCCCGGGAGGAACGCCTGAGTTCACCAACGGCGGTCCCGGTCGCCGGGTTGAAGACCCGAAGAATATCTTGGGCAACTTGGTTGGCGGCCATCACAGGGCCTTTCTGCGGATGCGGATGGCGTCGACGAAGACCGCAAACAGAATCAGGAGTCCGCCCGCGACCTCCACAAAGTAGGCCGAGACATTCACGATCTGCAGGGCAACCTGCACAACCGTAATAAGCAGTGCGCCGCCGATCAGGCCGATGACCCGTCCCTGTCCGCCCCGCAGGGAGACGCCGCCGATAATCGGTGCCGCCACGGCATACAGCAGCAGGCCGCTGCCGATCGTGGGATTAACGCTGGTCAGGTAGGACGTCTGCAGGAACCCGGCGATACCGGCGATGGTCCCGGCTGCGATAAAGGTCTGGAGCCGGACCCGGTCGGTGCGGATGCCGGCGGCTTCAGCCGCGTGCTCGTTTCCGCCCGTGGCATAGATCCGCCGTCCCCACACCGTGCGGGAGAAGATGAGGGCAGCCACCAGGCAGACGATGATCAACACCAGCGGCATAAGCGGCCAGGTGCCGATACGCGTGTTGCCGACATAGCTGTATACGGGTGAGTCAACGGTCAGTGTCTGTCCCTTGGTGATGGCAAGCACCGCGCCGCCAAGCACAAGACCCATGGCCAGCGTCCCGATGAGCGAATTCATTCTCAGCTTCGCAATGAAAAAGCCGTTCACGGCGCCGATCACCGCGCCGGTCAGGACCACCGCCGCAATCGCGACGAGCCCGGGCCATCCTGCGCGTGTCAGCAGGATGCCCACCAGCCCGCTGAACACCAGGTTGCCCACCACGGAAAGGTCGATTTCGCCGATTAGCAGCGTTGCTCCCACGGCGAGGGCGAGCAGCCCCAGGACCGTGGCCTGGACGAGAATGTTCTGCAGGTTGGCGATCGTCAGAAAGAACGGGCTCATGAGGCCGGCCCCTATGGCGAAGACCACCAGGAGAATCCAGACCACATTGTCCAGGGCAAAATCAATGAGTTTGGAAACGCTCCACGCCTGAGCGCCCTTCGGCTTCTCCGGCCGGGACACGTGCGATGGAGCCGTGATGTTCGTCATTTTGCTTCTGCCTTCTTTGAGTGGGCGTGGGAAATGCTGGCGAGTACGTTCTCGCCCGTCAATGAATCGCCGCTGAGTTCACGGACCAGCTCCCCGTCGCGGAAAATCAGTGCCCGGTCGACCAAACGCACCAGTTCCGCCGGATCGTAGGCCACCAGGATCACACCGACGCCCTGTTCGCTCAGCTGGTCAACGATGCGGTGGACTTCTTCCTTCGCCTCCACATCGATGCCGGCGGTGGGTTCGTCAAGGATGAGTACCGTGGGTTTCGTCTCGATGAGCCGGCCGAGAAGAACTTTTTGCTGGTTGCCGCCCGAAAGATTCTTAATCAGCTGGCCGGGACCGCTGGTGCGAATGTTGAACGCCGACTTCGCGTCCTGGAAGTTCCGCAGCATCCGCCTGAAGTCCAGGAATCCCCAGGGCCTGCCGGCGGGCCAGTTGCCCACATGCAGATTCTCCTGGACGCTGAATTCCGGTACTACGCCTTCATAGTTTCTGTCACTGGGAAGGTACGCGATACCGGCCTTCAACGCGTCGGCGGAATGTCCGATCGCGACCTCGCGGCCACCGATCACGACTCTGCCGGACTCGATGGTTTCCAGTCCCGCCAGTGCCCGTGCCGTCTCGCGGGCACCCGATCCGGGGAGCCCGACCAGCCCCAAGACTTCGCCTTTCCCCACGCCGAAAGTGATGGGCTGGCTTCCCGCAGTCCTGACTCCATCAACCTCCAGCAGCACATCCGGCGCCGCGCGGCGGTCCCGCTCGAACTCAACAACGTCGGCCCCGGTCACCAGCTTGGCGATCTCCCGCTCCGACAAACTGGCGATGGATCCGCCCGCCCCGGTGACCCGGCCGTCCCTGAGCACCGTGTACTCATCACAGAGCTCAATCAGGTCACGGTTAAAGTGGGTGATGTAGATGAAGGTCAGGCCCGCCTGGGTGAGGTCGCGGATCCAGGAAAAAAGCTCGGAGCGTTCTTCCCGTGACATCGAGGTGGTGGGCTCGTCGAGAATGGCCAGCTTGCCGTGGTCGCTGAGCGTTTTGACCAAGTTGAGCTTCCGCTGCTCGGGAAGGCTCAGGCTGCCCGCCAGTTGGCCGGGATCAACATCCAGCCCGAACCGGTCAAGTACTTCGCGGGCATGCCTGTACGCGCCGTCCCAGTCCACCAGCAGGCCCCGGCGAGGGTGGTTGGGAAGGACCAGGTTCTCGGCAACGGTTAGCGTGGTAAAGACCTCGGAGTGCTGTTCCATGAGGTGGATTCCCAGCGACTGGCGCGCATCAATGGGCAGGTGGGTGATGTCCCGGCCTTCGAAGAGCACCCGGCCCTCGTCCGGCGTCAGCGAGCCGGCGATTGCCGCCATGAGGGTGGATTTGCCGGCGCCGTTCTTGCCAAGCACGCCGTGGACAGCACCCCGGGAGACGGTGAGGTCAACCTTCAGGAGCGCAGGCACGCCGCCGAAGTGCTTGGACAATCCCTGCACTTCCAGCAGGGGGGTGTTCCGATCGGATACGGCGTTCATCAGGTTTCCTTCAGTCCCCAGTCTTTGGTGACGATATTGGCCCACTGGCGCGGGTCGTCCGCAGTGTCGAGCGTGATCAAGTAGGGCGGCAGCACCATGCGGGGACCGCCCTTGGATTCAATGATCGGGGCCTTCTTCCAGATGTATTTATCGTTCTGGTAGTTGCCCAGTGGAATCGCCTGGCCCTTCACCGAATACTTATCAAGCAACTCCACGCAGACCTGGGCATAGGCAACCGGATCCTGGGAGATCGACGCGTCGAGGATCTTGTCCTTCAGCCACTGGATCGCGATCGGGTCTCCATCGATGGATGTCAGGATGATGTGCGCTTTGTCTCCCACGGGCTTAAGCCGGTTGGCGCTTTTCATGGCCGGAAGAACCGCCAGGGTCAGCGAATCGGTGGGGCCGTGGATGGCGTCCAGATCCGGGTATTGCGACAAGGTGGCCCCGGCGACGGAACGGGCGTTTTCCTGCAGCGTCTCGGTGGGGCGGGAAATCACCTGAACATCGGGATAGTTAGCGAAAGCGCCTTCAAACCCGTCCTTGCGGTCCCGCCATACCGTGGCCGAGAGTGCACCGTAGAGGTTGAGGACCTTGCCTTTGGGCCTGCCGTATTTTGCCTTGAGCGCTTCCAGCGTCTTTTCACCGGCCAGCTGGCCGCCCATCTTATTATCGAAGGCAATTGTGATGGAAGCGTCCCCTCCGCTCAACGGGGTGTCGATGACTCCTACGGGAACCCCCATGTTCTTGGCCCGGGTGGTGAGCGGGATGAGGTTTTCGGTGTCGATCGGATTGGTGATCAGGAATGCCGGCTTCTTCAGCAAAGTGCTGTTGATCTGGTCGTACTGGGTGCTGGCGTCACCCTTGGCATCCGTTGTCTCAAAGGTGTAGCCATGCTCCTTGTAGGACCGCTGCAGCGCCTCGACGAGGACGGTGTAGAAGAAGAAGTTGAGGTTCTTGTTGGCATAGCTGGCCGTCTTGTTGTTGCCGGATCCGCCCTGCCCTTGTCCGCCGGGGGAACCGCAGGCCGCGAGGAGCTGCGCCGCACCCAGGGCCAGCGATCCTCCCGCGGCCGTCTTGAGCAACGTCCGGCGTGAGATCTCAGCCGAGGCCAGCGTTGACTTTTGCATGGTTGTATTGCCTCTCTTGTGGTGGCCGCTGCGGCCTAGGTGATATGTGTGGCTTCCCGCAACCGCCGTGCGTCTGCGCCAAGGAGCCGTGACAGTGATCGGCTTGTTTCCTGCACTGCCCCAATGCGCTCTTCAAGCCGTGTCATCAATCTCGGGGAAGGAGCCGAAATACTGATCGCCGCCGAGGTTATCCCGCGGTCGTCGGTCACGGGCGCGGCGATGCAGGCCAGGCCTTCCTCGACTTCTTCGCGGTCCATCGCGTAGCCCCGGTTACGAACCGCATCGATTTCCGCTTCCAGCTTGTACGGGTCGGTGAGGGTGTTCGGCGTCCGGGCTTCCCACCGGCGGCCGTGTATGATCCGGTGGCTCGCGTCGGGTTCCAGCCCGGCCAGGAAGACCTTTCCGAGCGCGGTGCAGTTCAGCGGGAGGCGCTTGCCGACTGAGGAGGGCATTCTCAGGGACCATTTGCCCTCCACTTTCTCGACATAGAGGACTTCTTCCGTATCCAGGACGGCAAGGTGGGCGGTCTCCCCGGTGTGCTCCGCCAGCTTCCGCAGCGATGCCAAAACGGTTTCCCGTATGCTCTCCCAGGCGGTGACGGCCGCGGAGAGTTCAAGTACTGCCACGGAAAGCATGTAGCGTCCGCCCTCAACCTGGCGGATGAAGCCTTCGTGCTCCAGCGTGGCGAGCAGGCGGTGGACCGTGCTCTTATGGATGCCCAAGGTCCGCGCTATTTCGCTGACTCCGAGCTCCGGGGTATCTACCGTAAAGCAACGCAGCACGCGAAGTGCCCGGCTTACCGATGCGACGGGTTGAAAGTTTTCCGTCGACGGCTGCGGTTCTTCATTTTCCGGGATTGACGTATAGGTTCTCATCCCGAAATTATCCTCGGTTACCTGCCCACTCATATTTCCACCCCCTTGACGGGTAGCGAGGAGGCGAACAAATCAGCGGCACGGACGCGCCCGGTGGCCAGGGCCAGCGCGAGGCCGTAGTAGAAGTCCCCATAGGGAGTGGCTCCGTGAACGCCCAGGTTGTGCGGCTTGGAGTAGCAGGACCGCAGCAGGATGCCCTGGCTCTTGTCATCCCGGCGAACGGCATTCGCATCCAGCTTTGCCAGCAGATCCACCGCGGCCGACCGGCAACCCTCCCGCAGTCCCGGGGAGGGATGGCTCTCTGCCAGCAGCAACGCGCCTAGGGCAGCGGCAGCAGATGCGCTTGCGTCCGGGACGGCATCCGGTGAGGTGTCCCCGAAGTCCCACGGCACGACCCCGTCGGGGGGAATTCTCGCTTCGAAGTACCGCCATGCCCGCTCGGCGGCGTCGCCGAGCCGTTCGTCCCCGACCGCGCCGAAGGCCCAGGCAAAGCCTGCAATCGCCCACGCCTGGCCCCGTGACCAGCAGGATCCGGCCGAGGCGCCCTGGAAAGTGCCGCGCTCAAGCAGTTCCCCGGTGTCGGGATCGAAGCGGATCAGATGGAACGTTGAGCCGTCCTCGCGGAAATAGCGTGTAGCCGAGGTGATCGCATGACGGTGAGCGACATCGGCCAGCCTGTCATTGCCCGTCTGCCGGGCGGCCCACCACAGCAGCGGCAGGTTCATCATCGTGTCGATCGTGCTGGTGCCTGCCGACCGCGGATCGGTGCGGGCGCCGAACGCCTGGATGAACTGTCCGGCCTGGTTGAACCTCCCCGCCAGCACGTTCGCGGCGGTGACGGCCGGCTCGGCCTCCGAGGTGCTGAGTCCGCCCAGAACGTGCCCGAGCGCGAAGGAAGGGTAAAAGAGAAAGCCCAGATCGTGGGTGGTCTCGTCGGCTGCCCTCCTGCTGATGTCCCCGAGGGCGCTTCTCATGGCCGGACTGGGCTGGATCTTTCCGGCAACGTCCAGCCGGCGAAGCCATGCATGGCCCACGCTGAAACCTGCGGTCCAGTTGCCATGGTCGTAGAAGGACTCGTTGATCCAGCCGCTTGTTTCGTCAATGGCAGCCCTGTGCCACTGGCCGTCGACGGAGTAGTGCGGGTACCTGCCGGGGGTTTTTTCCAGCTGGTGTTCTTCATCCTCTGCCAGTTCCACGAATTTCTTCCACGCGTTTTCCAGGTTCATGGAAGGTCCTCCATCCGGATAGAAGAGGGAGAGTTCGCCATGGGGGATCCTTCAGCTGTCCGGGCGAGGTCCACCGCGGTGTTCTCCAGAGAGCCGATGGGGGCGCTGGTGATCGTCACGACGTCGCCGTCCTGCAGCGCGAAGTCCGGGGGCGGGACGAGGCCGGTGCCCGTCAGCAGGACGGTGCCGTCGGCGATCGGATTGTGCCGGGTCAGGTACCCGACAAGATCGGCGAAGCGGCGGGTCAGTTCCGCAGTGGAGGTGCTGTCCTGGTAGCGCATCTCTCCCATTGCCGAACGGATCGACATCTCGATCGGGAAAGGGGCGACCTCGTCCGGATCGGTGTCACAGAGCAGGAGGCAGGGTCCAAGCGCGCAGCTTTTGGCGAAGATCTTGGCCTGCGGCAGGTAGAGGGGGTTTTGGGATTCGATGTCCCGGGCGGTCACGTCGTTGCCCAGCGTGAAGCCGACCACTGTTCCGGAAGCGTCCAAAACGAGGGCGAGCTCGGGCTCCGGGACGGACGAACGGCTGTCCCCGCGAATGCCGATCCGGCCGTTCGGCCCGACTGTCCGCCGGCACGAACTGTCCTTAAAAAAGATCTCCGGTCTCTCAGCCGTGTAGATCCGCGAGTAGAAATCCTTTTCGACAACGTTCTCCGCCTCACGTGCTTCCCTGGAGCGCCGGTATGTCACGCCCGATCCCCAGACTTCGGGCGCTTGGACGGGCAGGGCCGCGGATGCGGATCCGTCCTTGCCTGCGTGGGTTCCTTTAGCCATGTCAACGGCGGCCATTTCCTCCGAGGCGTCGGCAAGGGAGGCCAGGAACTGCGCAAGAGAGATCCGGCTTTCCCGGGCATGGGTGATGGCTGCATTTAGTCCCGCCAGCCCGTACCCTTCGAGTCCCCGGGTGATGTCCAGCGCCCCTGCGCCGTCGCCTTGGGAAACTGCCACATGCAGAACCCCCTCTTCCCGAAATTGCATTGCCCTCATCTAGACCCGCCCCTCCGAAAACGATACGCTGTACCAAATGGAACGCCGTTCCAAAAACACTAAGGCGGGTGCGCAACGCCGTCAAGAGGTTCGAATACACCGAGATGTTGCCGCCGGCAGGCGCCCGGGAACCGCACCCGGGCCCGGCAGGACGGTTCGAAGCATTCGCAAGACGGCCACCGGCGGTTCTGTTCAGCTCAGGCCCGGACGAAACGGAGACAAAACACGATGACTGCTATCGCAGGAACCAACCCCTATACGGGCGAACGGCTGGAACCCGTAGCCGATGAGAGCACCCGGGCCGATGTCAACGCCGCCGTGGAAGCGGCCGCAGCGGCCTCCGGGTATTTGCGCGCCATTGACCGCCCGGGCAGAGCGGGCCTGCTGCGGGCCATCGCGGACAACCTCGAAGCCAATGGCGAAGAATTCGTCGGGGTGGCCGATCAGGAAACGGGCATTGGCCCCGAACGCCTGACCGGCGAACTGAAACGGGCGGTATTCCAGCTGCGCTTCTTTGCCGACGTGATCGAAGAGGGCAGCTACGTCGAAGCGGCCATCGACACGCCGGCCGATACTCCCATGGGGCCCCGCCCGGACCTGCGCCGGATGCTGGTCCCCCTGGGTCCCGTCGCGGTCTTTGGCGCCAGCAACTTCCCCTTCGCCTTCTCCGTGGCCGGAGGAGACACCGCCTCTGCCCTGGCCGCCGGTTGCCCCGTGGTAGTGAAGGCCCACGGCTCGCATCCGAAGACGTCACGGCTGGCCTTCGAATTCATGAACACCGCGGCCAAGGACTTCGGCGCCCCGGACGGCGTCATAGGCATCGTCTACGGTCTGCAGGCCGGAATCGACCTGGTCTCACATCCGAAAATCAGTGCCGTGGGCTTTACCGGATCCCTTAGCGGGGGCAAGGCCCTCATGGAGGCCATAGGACAACGGGACACCCCGATCCCGTTTTACGGTGAGCTCAGCAGCCTCAATCCGCTCGTGGTATCTGCATCTGCCGCCCGGGAGCGTGCCGACGAAATCGGCGCCGGCCTGGCAGCCTCGGTCACCATGGCAGCCGGCCAGCTGTGCACGAAGCCAGGCATTATTTTCATCCCGGCCGGGGGCGACGGTGACCGGCTCGTGTCAACCTTCGCGCAGAAGCTGTCCGGGACCTCCGTATCGCCCTTGCTGAACCGGCGGATCTACGAAAGCTACGGTGAAATCCTGGCCGCCCTTCAGTCGGCCCCCGGAGTCAAACGGGTCGCAGCAGGTCCCGAACCTTCCGAGGCCGGCTTCCGGGTCGCCCCCACCCTCTACAGCGTGGACGCACCCGATCTACGGCCAGGCACCGCCCACGAATGTTTCGGACCGTCCGCGCTCATTGTCCGATATGGCGGGTACCCCGAGCTGGAAGCTGCCCTGGCGCATATTGACGACGGCCTAACCTTAAGCCTCCACGTCGGCGCCGATGAACCACAGGTCACCCAGGAACTCACGGAAATGGCCCTGCCCAAGGCCGGCCGGATCATCTACAACGGCTACCCCACGGGTGTCGCCGTCAGCTGGGCGCAAACCCACGGCGGTCCCTGGCCGGCAACAAACTCCCTACACACGTCCGTCGGTGCCACAGCGATCCGGCGCTTCCTGCGGCCGGTGACTTGGCAGAACGCGCCCGAGTCCGTTCTGCCACCGGAACTGCGCGACGGAGACCGGCTGGTTCCGACCCGGGTCGACGGGCGGCTGACGCTGCCCGTGAACTACCTGCGGGCGGGCCCTGACGAAGGCCAGGAAAACGAACAGGACTGAAGCAAGGGGCGTGGGCCGGGCCGGCGAGAGTGCGCCCAGCAAGGCGCCGGCCGCGCGATCTTCCCTGCCGGCCCGGCGGCCTGCTGATGGAGCGAAGACGGACCTGCCGCGGAGGGCGCTCCTCTCCGCTACCCAGTCCACCACAGGATCAAAACGAAGAAAGAACCAGCCATGGGACTGGGACGACTTTTCGATCAGCCACTGCCCGTCGTGATCGTTGTCCTCGCCGCCCTGTTGCTCTTCGGCGCACCCAGCCTGCCCTCCATCGCCAGGAGCGTTGGACAGTCACTGCGGATATTCAAAGCCGAAGCCGACCACATACGTGATGGCAGCCGCACACCCGGGACAACGCCCGAGCGGAGGACGGCGGAACCGGGAGATCCGGTTGACAAGCCCGCCGCACCTGATCCCGCCGATCAACGCTGACCGGACTTCCTCACCCACCAGCCGCTGCCAAGAGCCTGCCACGCAGCCGGTGGCCACGCAGGCTTCCGGTACTCGGTGGCGTGGCAGAGAAGTGGTGTGGCAGAGAAGTATGGATGCCGTGCCGACACACCGTCGTTTTCTGATTGCGGCATCTATCTGGCCGCCCATGGGCAGCTTGTCATGACCATTAACATCTGGGGGAACTTCGGTTTGCCGCTAAGAGTTTTACCTGGTTTTTGGTGCTACCGGCACGATGGGCCAGGGATTCCGGTGTCGGGCCGCCAAGCAACCCCGGCTCCCGGATTCATGGCCCAAGTTGGCCCGCCCCTCGTCACTTCCGGTGCGCGCACACGCCGGGACTTTGGCCGAATCCGGCGCCCGGCCGGCGACGCGAGGGTTCGCCAGAATGTCCGTGAGCATTTCTGCCATGTTCGGCCGGTCGGGCGCGGCACAATGCCTCAGGGTGACGGTGCCACTCGTGGCTTAATTCTCGACAGCACATGAGAAGCGAGAGCCAGGCGGAGTAGCTGCGCCCCCCACAGTCCGCTTCTACATTAACAGGGCCAATTAGCTGTTAATTTGCGGGCGGAATTATTAATGTCCGACCGGAACCGGCAGCTTATGCGTGCTCGACCGCCATATTGGCGAACCGCGAGTAGTGGCCCTGGAAGCCGACCACGATGGTCTTGGTCGGGCCGTTGCGGTGCTTGGCCACGATCACGTCCGCCTCGCCGGCGCGCGGGGACTCCTTGTCGTAGATGTCCTCGCGGTGGAGCAGGATGACCATGTCGGCGTCCTGCTCGATCGAGCCCGATTCGCGCAGGTCCGAGACCATCGGCTTCTTGTCCGTGCGCTGCTCGGAACCGCGGTTCAGCTGCGACAGCGCGATGACCGGCACCTCAAGCTCCTTGGCCAGCAGCTTCAGGGCACGGGAGAATTCGGAGACTTCCTGCTGGCGCGATTCCACGCGCTTGCCGGAGGACATCAGCTGCAGGTAGTCGAGCACGATGAGCTTGAGGTCGTGGCGCTGCTTCAGGCGGCGGCACTTGGCCCGGATTTCCATCAGGGACATGTTCGGGCTGTCGTCGATGAACAGCGGAGCGTCGTTCATCCGGCCCATGGTGGTGGCGATCTTGCCCCACTGTTCGTCCTTGATGGTGCCCTTGCGCAGGTCCTGCAGCCCGATCGTCGCCTCGGCCGAGAGCAGGCGCATGGCGATCTCGTTCCGGCCCATTTCCAGCGAGAAGAACACGGTGGTCATGTTGTGCTTGATCGCCGCGGAGCGGGCAAAATCCAACGCGAAGGTCGATTTGCCCACGGCCGGCCGCGCCGCGATGACGATCATCTGGCCCGGGTGCAGGCCCTGGGTCAGCTCGTCCAGTTCATAGAAGCCGGTGGGCACGCCGGTCATGCCCTCGCCGCGGTGGCCGGCGGACTCGATCTCGTCCACGGTGCCTTCGATGATGTCCTTCAGCGGGACATAGTCCTCGGCGGTGCGCCGTTCGGCGACGGCGTAGATCTCGGCCTGGGCCTGGTTGACGATGGCGTCCACCTCGCCGTCCTGCGAGTAGCCGAGCTGAACGATCTTGGTGCCGGCGTCCACCAACCGGCGGAGCACGGCGCGTTCGCGGACGATTTCCGCATAGAAGCCGGCATTGGCCGCGGTAGGCACCGACTGGATCAGCGTGTGCAGGTAGGCCGGCCCGCCGATCCGGGAGATTTCGCCGCGCTTGGTGAGCAGGTCCGAGACGGTGACGGCGTCCGCGGGCTCGCCGCGGCCGTAGAGGTCCACGATGGCCTCGTAGATGCTTTCATGGGCCGGCCGGTAGAAGTCCACGCCGCGGAGCACTTCCACCACGTCCGCGATGGCGTCCTTGGAGAGCATCATGCCGCCGAGGACGGACTGTTCCGCCACCAGGTCCTGGGGCGGCGTCCGCGCGAACTCCGGGTCACGTCCCATGTCCGTGGAGTCTGCGTGTACGAGAGTCACCGCTGCCTGCTTTCTGTCCATGGACCGAGCCGGGTCCGGCCCTGCTTGCGCCGGGGTCCGTATGCTCAGGATTCCGGATGCTTCCGACACTTTTCCCGCGGGCCCCGGAGGCGGACTTCCGTGCCTGCCGGCGGTGGCCGGAGCGGCCGTCCGACCCCCGGGCCGGGCGAGATACTCCGCAACCGTAGCCCTCCGACGGCCCTTCGCCAAACGGGTTATCCACAGGTGCTGTGGGCAGGCTGTGGATTGCGCGGCGTGTCTTGTGCACAGCCTGTGCGCACACCTGTGGATAGCAAAGTTTTTTCCCCCACAAATACCCGCTGACCTGCGTCTTTAGTCTCCTCAGCCTGTGAATTAAAAGAATTTTTGCCCGCAGCTCTTCCACAGCCTGGGGGTGGAAACCGTGGAAAACCGCCGCCGGAAGGCACTTATCCACGAGTTATCCACAGGCTTTGTCCCCAGAATGTGATCCAGGACAAATTGGTTCGCCGCATCCGGTCCGAACCGGTGCCGATGGCTCCGGCTGCCCGTAGGATTCTTCTATGGAGTCTTTCCTGGTCCCTGTCCTGATTCTGCTCGTCGTTGTGGCGGGCATCTTGCTGGCCGTGAAGCTCTCCAGGAAACGGCGTGCCGGCGCCGGGGCTGCGCCGGCGGACGCGTTGGGGCCCGGCGGGGAGGGCGCCCCGACGCGCGAGGCTGCCGCCGCGGCCAGCGCCCGGCTGGACCAGCAGCAGCACACCGCCGTCTATTCGATGATCGCCCGGGGACACGGGCTGGAGGCGATCCAGGCGTACCGGAAGGCCACCGGCGCCGGGCTGCGCGAAGCCGCCGCCGCCGTCGCCAGCATGTCCGCCTATCCGCAGCCGTACGTCCTTCCCGGTTTGTCGGAGGCGCCCGCGGCAGCAGAGCCCGGGGAGGGTGCCTCCCCGGAGGCGGGGCCGGGCGCGTCCCCGCAGCCTGCGCCCGGCAGGGAGGCAACGCCGG